>DAOUWT010000292.1 GCA_030666985.1 Chloroflexota bacterium | reverse complement strand
GAATAATTACCTTTTTGGGGTAATTATACAGACCTTGTGGATTTTGGGGGAGGGGGGACGGGGGGAGGGGTGAGCAACCCCCAAGCGTGGCACCCACGCCCAAGCGGGGAAAAACCCTGGGGACTGGCATCACGCCGGGGCGAGGTTTTGCCCCTAGCCTGCGGGCTGCACAACGTAGCCCCATCGGGTGCGGAATCCAGGGGAGCTGGCGATCCCCTTCGAGCAGTGAGACAATAGTTTCTTTTCTAATCAGCGTCAAATGCAATTGCCCTGAGACTACTTGGTTTTTGGGTTATGCCAAGACTTGAAATGTGGTACACTGGGCAATTGTGAAATTAGGAACAAATAGAGAGTGGTAAAATAATGAACTTGGAGGCAGTCTTTCCCTCCAAGTGATTTTGCCAGTAATAAGATACTTTTTTAGGAGATTTTTTATGTCAGAACGTAAATGGGTTTATACATTCCACGAAGTGGAAGAGGCTGAAGAACACGTTGGTGGTGATTGGAACGAGGTGCGGGCTTTGCTCGGTGGGAAAGGAGCCAACCTAGCGGAAATGACGCGCATTGGTATCCCGGTTCCCCCAGGGTTTACAGTCACAACCGAGGCTTGCAACGCCTACTTGGCCGCGGGCGATAAGTTCCCCGAAAATATGTGGGAGCAAGAATTAGAGGCTTTGAAAGCGACCGAAGAAGAGACCGGGAAAGTATTTGGCGACCCCAAAAACCCTTTGCTGCTGTCTTGCCGCTCTGGGGCGGTGCAATCTATGCCGGGGATGATGGATACGGTTTTGAACATTGGTCTCAACGATGTGACCGTAGAAGGCATGGCTGAGTTGACGCAAAATAAACATTTTGCTTACGACTCCTACCGGCGTTTGATTCAGATGTTTGGCGGTGTGGTGCTGGGCATTCCTGATGAGGCTTTTGAAGATGTCTTGGATGAGTACAAAGAAGAAAAAGGTGTTGCCCTCGACAATGAGTTGGACGCTGAGGATTTGAAGAAACTTGCTGCAGAATTCAAGGCTATTGTTAAAGAACATAAAGGTTTCGATTTCCCCGATGATCCCTTTGAGCAGCTTCGCATGGCTACAGACGCCGTTTTTGGCTCCTGGAACGTGAAACGTGCCATAGATTATCGCAACGCGGCTGGCATTCCCCACGATTTGGGCACAGCCGTAAACGTGATGACCATGGTCTTCGGAAATATGGGCCAAACCTCCGGTACGGGAGTAGCCTTCACTCGCAACCCCTCCACGGGCGAGAAAAAACTTTGGGGTGAGTATTTGCTCAACGCTCAAGGTGAAGACGTTGTTGCCGGAATCCGCAACGTGGCGGAAATCCAACACCTGGCGGGTGATATGCCTGAAGTTTACGAAGAGTTCTCAGGAATTGCTGAAAGGCTTGAGAAACACTATCGTGAGGTGCAGGATGTAGAATTCACCGTTGAACGCGGGAAACTCTGGATGCTCCAAACCCGAAACGGGAAACGCACGGCCAAAGCGGCTGTGACAATTGCCGTGGATTTGGCGAACGAGGGCCTGATTTCTAAAGAAGAAGCTGTTTCTCGTGTCGCACCCGGCCAGGTTGACACGCTCTTGCATCCCCAGTTTGTGCTCGAGGCCAAACAAGAGGCTCAAAAAGCGGGTAAGCGTTTTGCTACAGGTGTGAACGCCTCCCCTGGGGCTGCCGTTGGGCGGGTATACTTTGATGCCGCCACCGCTGAATCTAAGGCCAAAGATGAGGGCCAAGACGTTATTATGGTGCGCCCCTTCACCAAGCCAGATGATGTCAGCGGAATGCTGGCTGCTCAAGGTGTTCTCACCAGCGAAGGTGGAGCCACCTCCCACGCCGCCGTGGTTGCGCGTCAGTTTGGCATCCCCTGTGTCGTGGGCGCTTCCGCGATGAAAATCAACCTTGAAAAAAAGCAATTGACGGCTAACGGAATTACCGTCAAAGAAGGCGATTATATCTCTGTAGACGGAACCAGCGGGGAAGCATTTGTCGGCGAAATTGAATCCATCGCTCCCACACTTGAAGAGCAAACCGAATTGCTAGAATTACTCGGCTGGGCAGATGAGATTTCTGCTGCTGAAGGTATCCGCGATGTCCCCGAGGGCTGGCCGACGCGCGGCCTCCAGGTCTGGGCTAACGCCGACTATCCCGATGACGCCCGCCGCGCCCGCACCTACGGCGCCCAGGGGATTGGTCTCTGCCGCACTGAGCACATGTTCTTCGAAGCGGAGCGTTTGCCCATTGTGCAAAAGATGATCTTGGCTGAGACCTCTGAAGAACGCACTGCTGCCCTTGACAAATTGCTGCCTTACCAGCGAGATGATTTTGACGGTTTGTTCGAGGCCATGACCGGCTTGCCCGTTATCGTCCGTCTCATCGATCCCCCTCTGCACGAGTTTATGCCCGATGAGCATGAACTACTCGAAGCCGTTATCGAGAACCGCCTCAAGGATGCCGTAGAAGAGGACAAGGAAGCCCTGCTCGTCAGCGTCCAGGCCATGCACGAGAGTAACCCCATGATGGGGCTGCGCGGCGTGCGCTTGAGCGTGGTCATGCCAGAGATCGTGTCCATGCAAGTGCGAGCCATCTTCGAGGCCGCCGCCGATGTCAAGTTGCGCGGCTTTGACCCGCACCCAGAGGTGATGATCCCTCTCACGGGACACATCAACGAGTTGCACTTCATCCAGCCCAAGTTGGAAGAAATTGCCGCCGAGGTGATGGAAGAAAAAGGCGTTGAGTTTGCCTACAAGTTTGGCACCATGATCGAAATCCCCCGTGCCGGCCTCACCGCCGACCAGATCGCTGAGACGGCTGAGTTCTTCTCATTCGGTACCAACGACCTGACCCAGTTCACCTTCGGTTACAGCCGTGACGATGCCGAGCGCAACTTCTTGGTCAAATATGTAGAAGAGGGCATTTTGCCAGAGAATCCCTTCCAGACCATTGACCGTGACGGTGTTGGGAGTCTGATGGATATCACCGTCAAAAAAGGCCGCTCCGCCCGCGTAGAGCTTGAAGTCGGTATCTGCGGCGAGCATGGCGGCGACCCCAGCTCCATTGAGTGGTGCCACCTGATTGGCCTCAACTACGTGAGCTGCTCTCCGTTCCGAGTGCCGGTGGCGCGTTTGGCGGCTGCTCAGGCAGCTATGGAACATCGGGGATAGGGATTGGATACCAGATATTAGATATTGGATACTGGATATTGGTTCATTGCAGAAGAGACGCCTTGATTAGAGGCGTCTCTTTTTTGTTGAGATGGCTGATGTGCGTTGCACTTTGATTTACAAGTGCATTGCACATCAACACGCAACACGCACGACGCAACACTAGTCCTTTGCATGCCACTTGCCTCCTACTCCTGGTAAAATACCCCCATGCCTTCGCTATCCGAGAAACTCAAATCCCTGGGAGTAAGCGTGGGAGCGGAAAACCTCCCCATCCCGGAGCGGGAAACAAACCCTAACCGCCTCGAGGACGTGCTGCCTGGGGCGTGGTGGGAGACTCCCCTCGGGGATGCCTTTGTGGTCGAGAAACGCTATCCGGCGGATTTTCGCCAGGGAGATGTCCCCCTGCGGCCCACTGCGTCTTTCGACGCTCTCGCCGCCTGG
>DAOUWT010000020.1 GCA_030666985.1 Chloroflexota bacterium | reverse complement strand
CAGGATCTGCCGATCCTGCTCGAGCGCTATAGAAAGCAAGCTTTCGTGCTCCAGAGTGCGCTATTTAGGAAAATGTTCCCGGTTACCGCTCAGAGGGGAACGCCAGTTCCCCGGACGCCACCCGCAGGATCTGCCGATCCTGCTCGAGCGCTATAGAAAGCAAGCTTTCGTACTCCAGAGTGCTTACGATGGAGACCTGCGCACAGCATGCGTTGGAGGATAGGTTCACTCATCTATGGCCAAGTTCTCATAAAGTATGACTTGGTCATGCGTCCAGCCGATGGAGATGATGTCCAGGTCGCCGTCGTTATCGATGTCTACCAGCTGCGTGCCGTCGTGGTGTTCTAAACCAGAATCGACTTGATAAATTTGCCAAGACATACCATCTCCATCATTCTGGTAAATCAACACGCGGCCGTTATTAGCGTTGTCCGGGTCATGTTCGCCAACGACAATATCCACATCGCCGTCAGCGTCCATGTCGCCAACATCCAAGCTCATGGCCAGGATATCATTTGAGATCGTGTGTTCCAGCCAGGGGGAGTCCGGCAGGCCCGGCGACTCGGCCCAGACAAGGCTGCGAGCGTGTTCTGCTCCGACGACTACGTCCAAATCGCCATCCCCGTCAATGTCGGCCAACTCTACCCGGTCGGGATCGGCGTCAGGCGTGCCCATGGTGAAAGCTTCCACCACGGTCCAGCCGCCCCCCTCAGTGCGGAGCCAAACCGTCCCCAGGTGGATGTCCACGTCCCCGTCGCGGTCAATGTCGCCGAGGGCAATTTGCTCCCCCGTCGTGACGGGGTTTACCTCCCCCCAGGCCCACTCCCCAGTGGCTGGTTCCGGGATTTGATAGATTTGGGTGCTGGTGGCATTATGCCACGACAAAATCACTTCGGGGTTGCCGCCGGGGATAACCTGCCCCGCCCGCGCCCCTTGCAGGAAATCACCCTCCGCGCGGGGAATATCCCCGTGGATAGTGAACTCACCACGACCATCGTTTTCGGCCCAGAGGAATTTATCGCTCTCGACTTTGCCCTTCGTGCCGAGAATGTCAAGGTCTCCGTCTCCATCCAGGTCGTGGACAACGGCCATGTTGTTCAACTTGCCGCCGATGGCGTGACGCTGCCAACTCCCCGCCGGGCTGCCAGGGTTAGCGTACCACCATCCCCCGGTGATAATATCAGGGAGGCTGTCGCCATTGATATCGCCCGAAGTAATGAATACGGCTCGCCATGAGCGTTGAGCATCAATGATGTGCCGCTGCCAGCGATCCAGGGGCAATGCTGTAGGGCTGGTTGGTGCTGTTGCGCGACTCAACCAAACATCCACCTGGAGGGGAAGCTCTCCGGCTTGGTAATTTTTGCCAACAATGTCCGGGCAGCCATCCCCGTTCAAATCACCAACCTTGGCATTATGCGAACCGGTCAGAGCGACAAGGTGTTCTACCCAGCGTGTGGCGGTGCTATCTGCGTTCTCGAAGATTGCCACCTTATCGGGATTTTCGCCATGGTGCATCTCAGCGATGAAGATATCTAAATCGCCATCGGTGTCGAAATCGCTCAATGCCAGAGAATGCAGGCCTTCGTATCCCTGGGATAGGACATCGTGGCGGAGCCAAAGGCCCGTTTGGGGATGCGCTGGGGCTTGGTACCAGGCAACCCCCACGCCACTCTCCTCCCCCGAGAGTACCACATCGGGATGCCCGTCCCCGTTGAGGTCTGCCACCACGCCGCGTGCCTCCGCAGGCCATCCCCCATCGATCATGTGCATCGGCCAGGGCGCGGCAGCAGGATCGGCGGGGTTTTCGTACCAGGCGTTACCCCACAAGACGTCCAAATCCCCGTCACCGTCCAGATCGGCTATTGCGCCGCCCGTGCGCCGGTCGCGGTCTTCGGCAATCTGCACCATCTCCCAATCCTCCCTGGGGTCGCCGGAATTTTGGAGCCAAAATAGTTTTTCTTTGGTGGTCAAGACGATGTCGAGGCGGCCATCTTGGTTAATATCGCCAAGGTGAAATAGATCGGGTTCGAAATCATAGCCCAGCGGATGTTCGGGCCAATCTCGGGTCTCGGGTGTCCCAACATTCTCGAACCAACTGCTGCTGACAACAATATCCAGGTCGCCGTCGCCGTCTATGTCGCCGAGATTGCCGTATTTGTAGTCTCCTTGAGCGATCTCGAAGCGCGTCCAATCAGGGCTGCGGTACCACACCATTTGGTAGGCGGTTTCGCCGCTGCCGCGTCCGCTAGTCCACACATCGGGCAAACCATCCCCGTTGATGTCACCGATTTGAATGTCATTGATGCGATAGGATGCCAAAGGAGCGGAGTCGAGAAGAAAATGATCGAAAGCCCAAGCGAAGGCGCATTGTGGTTGGGGGGCTTCATCAGCGGCGTCATCCACTTGCCAGGTTGGAATAAGGGTGGCATCAAGGGTTGGGGCAAGGGTTGGCATGGCCGGTGGTGATGGGGATGGGGACATCGCTTCGGTTGCCTGCTCCTGAAGGGCGGCAGGCGAGCAAGCGGTAATAATGAATATCCCGACTATGCCCATTATCCAGGCAAATAAACTAAAGCGGAGACACTTTGTATTCATATATTCTCACTCCACAGCGATGGGCAATAATGCCGACCGATCCTTGAGGCAAACGTTCAACAGGATTGGGAACAGACAATTGGGGGGCGGGTTCCGGTTGACCATCTACCCATACTGTTAGTGCATATTCCGCCGGGTCAACGCGCATACGAAAACGATAGAATGCGCCGGGGGAGATTTGTGACAGAGGGTTTTTCAATGGCAAGAAGCGATTGATAATCCGGCTTGTGTAACTGCGCCAAAACGAGAGAGGAGCTTCTTTTAGAATATAATCACCAATCTTGTTACCAGAGGCGTCGCGGCACACGTTGACGCCAAAGCGGATGCGCAGCCCCGGACATTGAGAATAGTAATAGCCCAAACCGGTAGACCACTCTGTGGGCAAGCTGGCGCCATCTCCACGGCGATGGGGGTTCCACTTGAATACCAAGCCAATATTGTGAGGAATGCCTGTCCAGGTGGTCACACTTAAGCGAGCGGTGATCTCATAAGAGCTTCCCCAAGTATGCTGCCCAAATAAGATGATACGATCCAGCCCAGCATCTTCTGCTTTGATTTCAAGGCAGGGGATATCAGCCTCATCGCGGCTCACACGCCACTTTCCATCCACGATTTGCCCAACCTGCTGAGGGTGTGTAATGCCATCCAAATCAAGCTTGAAGTTGGGTTCGGTCAAGCTACCGTGAAGAAGATGAAAGGCTATTTCGTGCTCCGACCAGCCCGAATTTCGATCCAACACGCGCAGCTTCAAACGATTATGGCGGGTTAATTCCTGAGTCAATATCGTATCTATGTTGAAGTCACCGTGATGATGCAAGCGGCCATTTCGCTCGGTGCGGCGATTAAAGTAGACCGGTTTTTCCGGATAGTCATTGAGCGAATAAAGCAAGTTTTCAACCGTGTCCGGTGATTTCAGACGCCCTGCCACATTGAACAGGGTTTGCGCGTGGCCCCAAGCGGGGCTATTGGGGGTTAGATTCCAAATTTCAAGTTGGTCTGATAAATACATGGGATAGTGAGGAGTGATGAGTGAAACGTGAGGAGTGAAGCGTGTTGCGTGTTGCGTGTTGCGTTTTACGTTTTACGTTAATAACCGGTAGGCGGATAGAACTCGCTTTAGGGCCGAGCGAACATGATGGGGAAAATCCATTTGCGTTTCTGCCGTTTCTGCTTGTTCGTCAGAAACGCTCACCGCTTGGGCGGCCAAAAAAGAGGCGTCCAGCAAACCGCGTTCCAAGCGGCACCACTGATAGAGCCGGTTATGCTCCGCCAAGGACAAACGCGGATTGGCGTGCGCAAAAATCCGGATGGCCTTGCGCTCCGTGCGAGGCAGGGAGAATTTTAGCAAAGAGACCAGATCAGCGTGCGGCATTCCCAAGCCGGCCCATTCCCAATCCACGTATTTGATTTGGTGGGGGTTTTCTCTATGCACCCAGATGTTGGTATTGTTGAGATCGCCGTGGATGGGCTGCAAGGGCTGCTGCTGCAAAGAATGCAGGTGAAAAAACTCTTCCCTGGCATGGATTTGGGCAATCTCAGGCCAGAGTCGCCAAAACTCTTCGCTGACGGCGTCTTGGTGAGCCGAAATATATTCGCCTAGTTTGTGGCTGGCATACTCTCGCAGATCATTGGAAAAAACGTGGTCAAAGCGCAAGAGCGTGTCATGTACGAACTCATCAGGAGAATGAGAAGGTAAAGCATCTCTCAAAGCTCGATGAAATTCCGCTTGGGCCTGGACAACATTTAGTATCTCACCCGGCGTTCTAGGTTTTTTATATGTCTCGCTCAAGTCTTCGAGCAGATAAGAATACTGCACCTGCGGAATGATCTCGGCACAGAAATATACCTCCGGAACATACTTCTCCAATCCGAAAGCGTCTGCATGGGCGTAAACATAGTACTCCGGCGGGCCAGGGTGAATGGGTAAATCTTGCAAGGCGGGGATATCTTGGTGAGTATAAAGGGCGTTCTTGAAAATCATCGAACGCGGGCTGCCGCTCTCTACGCCCAGAATCAAGCGAAACGCACCGGCCGCTTTCCAACTCGAAAGATGCAAATGGGAAACGCTTTGCAGCCTTTCTCCCCAGCGAGTGTACACGATGTCAGCTAAATCGTCGAAGTGCAGGCTTCCAGGGAGCCCGGCAACAAATTGTGGCTGCTGAGGAGGGCTGAAAAGAGATCTCAGCCGATAGCCAAGTGCCCGGCGGAATTCCAACGTCATACCAAGCCTCCGAAATGTAAGCGTTCAGACCCCGTGGATTTTTTTGGGAGGGCGCCACGCGGGGGCGTGAGACCAACCCCCAAGCGTTCCGCCACGCCCAAACGGGGAAAAACCTTGGGGGATGCGAAGCGGGCGTTCGGTGGGGACACCTTCACTATCCTTAGAAAACCCGATGTGCAACGCACTCCAAAATACGGAGTGCAATGCACATCTCTGTCAAACAATTCGCACTTCAGGAATAGGAAGGATGAATTTCCCGCCCTCTTCTCGGTAAACTTTTTGCTGTTCCATGATCTCCTCAGCAAAATTCCAGGCCAGCAGAAAAACGCAATCAGGCTGATCCTCCAATAACCTGGAAACCGGATAGATAGGGAGGCGATTGCCGCCCATAAAGCGTCCGTGTTTGAAGGGGTTTAAGTCGACAATATAATCCAAAAAACGGCCGTCAATCTTGCAATAACTCAACAAAGTGGTGGCTTTGGCGGCTGCTCCATACCCGGCAATTGTCTTTCCGCTCGCTTTCAAACTATCTAACAAGGCAATTAAATCCTTGCGAATGGTCTGCACGCCTCTGGCAAAACGATGATAGTACTCTGCTTCTTCCAACCCTAAGCGCGATTCTTTAGTCAACAATATCTGTACCCCATAGCTGGGATCTTCCTGGCGCTCTACGTAGAGACGCAACGAACCCCCATGAGTTGTCAGGCGACGTAAATCGTTGAGATAGAGGCCATGCCTGCGGAAGAGGCGATCCAAAGCGGTCACGGAAAAATAGCATAGATGCTGGTGATAAATGGTATCGAATTCATAAGATTCTACCAAATCTACCAGATAAGGAACCTCAACGACAATAACACCGTTTTCCTTGAGAATTGAACTCATCCCGGCAACAAAACCATTCAAGTCGGGGACATGGGCTAAGACATTATTGGCGAGAACTACATCTGCTGCTTGACCATCTTCCCGCAAACGCGCAGCCAGATTTTTATCAAAGAATTCGGTCAGGGTAGGGATTCCCGCTTCTTGGGCTGCAGCAGCCGGCCCAAGGGCGGGGTCAATACCTAAAACTGGAATATCTTGTTCCTGAAAATTTTTGAGTAGATAGCCGTCGTTGCTGGCTAATTCGATTACCAGGCTATTAGCATCTAAACTGCGGGATTGAATTAAATCTAAGGCGTTCTTTCTGCAATGCGCCAGCCAAGCCGGTGAAACGGAGGAGAAATATGGATAATCTTCCCCAAAGAGAATCTCAGGAGAAACGCTCTCGGTAATTTGTACCAGCGTGCACCGGGGGCAGAAAACCAACTCGAGTGGGGCAGTCAACTCTGGCTCAGAAAGCTGGTCAGCCGTTAGCAAGCGATCAGCCAGTGGCGTCTCGCCAAAGGAAAGGATGGTTTGTAAATCAGTGTGTCCGCAGGAGCGGCAGGATAGGTTGTTTACTGGCATGAATACTCCTGGTGAAACGTGACGAGTGAAACGTGACGAGTGAAACGGAATCACTCCTCACTCGTCACTCCTCACTCTTCACTCAGAGACCCAGCGCAAAGACGCATCGAGGAGGTCTTCCTTGAGTAATTTCTTAAGATGGGCAAGCCGCTTATAGCGCGGCCCTTCGAACTCCCCTTGGCGGATCCCTGCCTGTTGGTAAGCTTCATACAACTCTCTTGCGCCCTTTTTAGCATCCCAGGCAGGCTTGAACCCAGGGAGGAATCGCTGTATTTTGTCACAATTCACACGATATGTACGTTTGTCGGGGCCGGCGCCAGGAGCGTATTCCACCTCGCATCCCGGCACAACCCCCGCTACCACTTCTGCCAACTCGCTGATGCGGTAATTTTCCTTGGTTTGCCCGACATTGAAAGCTTGTCCATGTATCTTCTCTCGCGGAGACTCCAGGATGACCTTGAAAGCCCGGGCAATATCCTCCACATGAACCAAGGGTCGCCAGGGTGAGCCATCACTTTTCAGGTAAATCTGCCCCGTGGTGGTGGCCCACGCCACCAAATTATTCAACACCAAGTCGAATCTCAAACGCGGAGAGACACCATAAGCGGTTGCGTTTCTTAAATACACGGGACTGAACTCGTCATCCGCTAACTTCGCCAGGCCCCGTTCAACCAACACTTTCGAATGACCGTAAGGAGTGACCGGGTTGAATCGGCCGCCTTCATCGATCGGGTCATCCCCGGCGGCCCCGTAAGTGCTGCACGAGGAGGAGAACAAGAAACGCTTGATTCCGGCCTCTTTTGCCATATAAGCCAAGCGGATCGAAGCCAGATGGTTGATGGCATAAGTCAATTCAGGGTTGAGATTCCCCAGGGGATCATTGGATAAAGCCGCCAGATGGATGACGGCCTCGAAGCCTTCCAGGTCTGAAAGCTGCACGTCACGAATGTCTTTTTTTATGTGGGGAAAGGAGGGCAAAGAATCCCCTCCAAACGTACACCCGGCATAAAGGTCAGTGTCCAAGCCAATAACTTCGTGACCAGCTTCGCTTAACATGGGCGACAGTACAGTTCCAATATAACCTAAATGTCCGCTTACTAAAACTTTCATAGTTGTTTACTTCCAAATCGGTAGTGGTAACAAGGTAAATGATAGCCTGTCATTGCGAACCCCTGCTTTTGGGGTGTGGCAATCTCCTCGTCGGTCAGGGAGACTGCCGCGTCACAAAAAACGTTCCTCGCAGTGACATGTTGGAGGATTGCGTCACTTACCATCTAACCACCACTCCAAGCCTTCCAGGGAGCATCTCCAGAAGACCACAATTTTTCAAGAATATATTTTTCGCGAAGGGTGTCCATACATTGCCAATAAGAAGTATGCTTATAGGCCATCAACTCACCATCTTGTACTAGTTGCTCCAGAGGCTCTTTTTCCCATTGGGTGTCATCCCCCTCGATATAGTCGAAAATCCCCGCTTCCAAGACGAAGAAGGCCCCATTGATCCAGGCTTTCTGCAATTGGGCCTTCTCAGCAAAGGCGACCACTTGCTCCCCTTCCAGGCCCAGGGAGCCGTAACGCGCCGGGGGATGCACGGCGGTCACGGTGGCCAACTTGCCGTGTGAACGATGGAAATCGAGCAATGCTTTGATATCAATATCAGCAACCCCATCCCCCCACGTGAGCATGAAGGTTTCCCCGCCCAGGTAAGGCTCCAATCGCTTGATACGCCCCCCCGTCAGGGTGGGAATCCCGGTGTCGATCAATTCCACCGTCCATTCGGGATGAAATCCACCGAGAGTTCTTACTTTGCCAGATTTGACATCGACGGTGAGATTGCCATTGAGAGCGGCATAATCTATGATGTATTTTTTAATCATTTCTCCCTTGTAACCAAGAGCAATCACGAAATCGTTGAAGCCATAGTGAGAGTAGATCATCATGATATGCCACAGGATGGGGTGGCCCCCAATTTCGACGAGGGGCTTGGGGCGGATTTCCGTTTCCTCAGCCAAGCGAGATCCGAATCCGCCTGCCAGGATAGCTACTTTCATGGATTGACCTTCCTTTTAAGATGTTCCAAGATTTAAATCATTCCAAGCCGTGGTGCGTGAAACGTAAAATGTGATGCGTGTTGCGTGTTGCGTGAATCACGGATCACGTTTCACACCTTCACGTTTCAGGAGCTTTAATTTTCTTAGCCACAACCGGGCGTAAAATAGGCCATAAGATCCCTTTCAGGGCATCTTTTCCCAAACCCTGGATGTTTCTCAGTATCCACTGCCCCATGAGCAGATTACAGCGACTTTTCTCCCGTTTAGACATGGGAACGCGTCTTATGGCGTCGAGGTATTCTCGCAAGAATATCCAACGCACCATTTGAAGCTTACCCCGTTTGGCAGGGTCGAACCAAATCACCCGGTCCCGAAATTCCGGGTAAGCTCGGACCGATGATTTAGGATGAAGCCTTCTGAAAAATAGATGTTCCGGTATCTCGTAGAATTTTCCTCGCAAAGCCAATTCACCGAGAAGTACGCGGTCGGAGGAAACGTAGTTTCCAATGAGCGAGGTTTTAGCTAGCTCACCTGAACGAGTTAGACCAAAAACGGGGTGACATTGCTGGGGGTGGTAATAGGAATTCAAGTAGTGTTGGAAACGCTCCGACGGGCGGTCACAGCCCAGGTGGAGATGGACATCAAAGTTTTGGACGAATTCGCTGCTTTCATCAATGATGGCTGTCCTGGGGTATGCCAGGATAACCGAGGGATGTTCTTCCAAGACATCTCGGCAACGTTCTAAAAAAGTGGGAGCAACAAGGTCATCATGGGCGGCCCATTTGAAATATTCACCACGCGCCAATTGAAAAACGTGATTGAAGTTCCAGGCCGCACCTTTATTGGTTGCGCTGCGGTAATATTGGATGCGTTCGTCCTGCCTAAGAAATGCCCGGCAAATTTTCTCTGTTTCATCCGTGGAGCCATTATCTGAGATAATGAGTTCAAATTTTTCCCAGGTTTGAGCAAGGAAAGATTCAAGGGTTTGCTCCAGGTATTGATCTCCATTATAGACAGGCAATCCAACCGATATCATCACATTATCACATTTAGGGGTCTGCAAAAAAGTAAGCATTCACTCTCCGTGGAGATTGGCGGGAGCGCGCGCGGTTGGGGCTGGGTAAAACCACGCCACCCCCGCTTCGCATCCCCCAGGGTTTTTCCCCGTTTGGGCGTGTGTGCCACGCTGGGGGCGTGGCCTGGCGCCTGGGGGTTGCTCTCACGCCCCCGCGTGGGGCCCTCCCCCAAAAATCCACGGGATAGAACACCTCAGGCGTCCCCCCAATAGAAGTGGCTGCTATTGGCAAGCCATGCGCGGCAGCTTCGGCCAAAACCACTACGGAAAAAACAAACGCGGTTACTGATCATGAAACACCGGTGAGGGTTCTTTATTGAGTAACCGCGTTCGTTCGTCTCGAAATAGGGTATGCTTTTTACCGCCTGATGACGGAGATAATGGCTACCACCACAATCGCAAGTATGATCAGCAGCACGACGCCCAAGGCAGGAAGCACCCAAGCTGGCCGTGATGGTGGGGCTTCTGGGATAACAGGCGACTCTCCAACAACGCCCGTCTCAGAGGATTCGGCGGTGAGCGCAGCCCCATAGCTCGTGTCTCCGGAGATGGGTTGATCCGCGTCCAAGACTGCAAAATCGCCCGCCACTTGTCCCCTGACCTCCGGATCCACCAATCCCGCGCCCCCGTAGCGTACTCCTTGGTCTGTCGTGCCCAAGACGGCCAAGATGGCGCGTTCAGCGTTCCAGGGAGAGGGGAACAACTCCAGCAGGCCCACATCAGAGGAAGGGACGATAAGATAAGAGACTTGCAAATTTTGTTCGCGGGGCACATCACTGCCAGCATCAAAGGGGGCAGGAAGGCCATCGCCCAGGGCTGCAATCTCAGGAAGGGCGCTGGGGCGTCCTACAAAGACAAGATCATGATTTTGCTGGATCTCATCGGGCAGAGCCTCCGAGTAGGCGACTTCTAACTCGGCAATCGTCCAATCGGTGCGATCACCTAGATCGAATGCCAGTCGAGAGGCTACTTCCCAGGCTGAAGGAGAAGAAGCGGGTACCACAAAGGCAACACTCCCCGGCGAAGAAAGCGCCAGCAAATCTGGGTAATGGCCCAAATCCAGATAACGTGCCTTTATTCCTAGAGGAGCTTCCAACAAGGGAAGATGGAGAACAGATTCTTCGCGAATCGTCAACCACATATTATCTTCCAAGAAATTGGCGCAAGGATCCGTAGGCACCAATTCAGCTTGGACACTAAATTCATTCACCCCCGCTTTAAGGACTTCTTGGGGAATATGAATCTGGATCTTCGTCTCTGCTTTCGTGGTATCACTAAAGCGGTTGCTTCCTATCGGTTCGCCATTGAGAAACACTGCTAAACCCGACTGATCATAATTCATCAACCCCGAATGGGCGTAAGAGAGTTCGAAATAAGCATCGTCTTCTGCCACCATGCCCGGCGGCACAAAGAACTCGAAGTTTCGTCTTAGGACACCAATTCTGTTGACGATTTCTGTTTCGTAGCCGAGATCTGCCAGTGTGCGATCCGTAGGCGAGAGGGTCGCTAACCGGGCAGGATTGATCTCTTCCACCAGGGCTACCCCAGGTTGAACGTTATCGACGATCACACCCGAGCTTAGCGCCTGGGCAGCTTTGATCACGCCCTCTGATGTCCCTCCCGAAACAAGCAAAATGGTTTTGGAGAGATTCCAGGGAGATGCAGCCAATTCCAGCAAGCCTGCCGTGGGATAAGCTTCCAGTTGCTGGCTGATCGGAGCGGGCCAAGATACCCCTGCTAACTGAGAGAAATGATCTGCTTGCCCAACGAAAATCACGGAATTACTTTCCAGTATATCCATGGTTAACTGCCCTTCAGTGAGGGTTGATAAAATGAGTTCCCCACCACTCATCCTCCCAAATCCAGCCGATACGGCAAAAGCGGCTTGTAATTCATCGGCAGTTGGCTGATTAGGAACCACCAGGGTAGCAGCTTGCTCCTGGTAAGAACTGGTTTGGTAAATGGGCCAAGGCAATTGATTCAAGGCAGACGGGACACTCTTTTCTTGGTGAGGCATAATCAACCGAGAAGTAGGATGCACCACCACCGATGTCTCAATGCCATACAGACAGTACTCTTCATTGAGAAGAATCAGCTCTAATTTATGACGCTGTTGGCTGTACGCCGGTGTGTGGGCAGAGGCAGGAATGGGGATTTCAATGACTTGCCTGCCTTGTTCTTCGAGCAAAATGGCGTCTAATGCTACACCATTGAAAAGCACCTGAATGATGCCCCCAAAAACATCTTCGCGGTCAATTTCCCCGAAGACATCGGCCCGGTCAAAATATATACCCAAGTCCAACTGCAGCTTGGAACCCTCCTGCAAATCCCATTCAGCCGGAAGACCAAAGGCATAAACATCAGCGTCATAGGGCCCATGCATGATGCCTTCTCCGTACCCAAAGAGGTGGAAGGGCAAGGCATTTTCATCTGCTTGGGCTTTTGTCAAGCTGGGGGACAAACCAAACAAACCCACCAAAAAGCTGACAAGTACGAAAACATAAAAAATTCTTTTAGAATACATGAGCTACCTCCTAGATGATAGACGAGTATGGCCAGCAATTCTCAATATGTCACTGCGAGCCGACGCTTTTCGGCGTGGCAGTCTCCTTAGCAATGTGGGAGATTGCTTCGGCAAAAAAACGCCTCGCAATGACAACCAAGTTTAGAATTGCTGGAGTATGGCAAAACTAATCGCCCTACACTTACGGTATATCTTCAATACGCAACGGTTCTTGTTCGTCTCGACGTTTAGCCTTCTGCCAGAGCGGCGTTTGCTTCCCGAAGAGGAAACGATATAGTCCAATTAGTGCGGCCAAGTTGCTGTCGAGTAAAAATTTGGGGAGATAAAGCATCTTCCCGGCGGGGTGGGAGATTTGGATACCCCTTCCCGCCCAAGCCATAAAGTAGAAAAGACCTTGTCCTGCCAGCATCACCCACCCCCAAGGGGGACGCAGGCTGAAGAGCGGGATTCCCTGGGGGGGGGGGAAGAACACGGCGGCCAGAGCAGCCGCGAAGCATCCCATCATCGCCAGGGGGACAAGTGGCCGCAGGAACTTGTGGGAAACCATCTGCCAGGTGACAAGAGGGCGTTTCCACGGCAGAAGTTTGTGAGCCAAACGCATGGCCTGGTACCGTCCAGCCACAATCCGCGCCCGGCGTTGGATCTCATCTTCAGCCGAGAGCGAAACGCTTTCATAAGATTGAGCCTCAGGAGCATACACCACATTGAAACCCCGGCGGATGATTTTGGCCATCAGGTAAAAATCATCATTGATAATTCCCTCCGGCGGCCTCTTGAAGAGAACGCGCCGCATGGCGAAAATTTCTCCCGCTGCCGCGGTGCAGCATCCCAAACGGGTTTCGTGCTCCTTGAGGAAGGCCTCATAACGCCAGTACAAACTCTCCGATTCTCCAACGGGGCTACCACCCGAAAAAACTTTCTTGGCGCCTACTACCCCGCCCACATCCTGGCTGCTAAAAGGAGCTGCTAAGGCTCGCAAGGCATTGGCGGTATATAGATTATTCGCATCCGAAAAGACAATGATTTCACCTTGGGCATTTTCCATGGCCCGGTTGATGGCCGCCATCTTGCCGCCTCGCTGGGGATGGTAACTAAGTTCCACACCCTGGTCAGCGTAGTTTTTGACAATCTCCGCCGTGCTGTCATCCGAGCCATCCGCAGCCACAATCACTTGCAATTTATCAGGTGGATAATTAATGGCAAGCGCATTATCAAGCTTGTGGGCAATTACGGCCTCCTCATTATAAGCGGCTATAAGCAGGGTTATGGAAGGCAAAGGCACTTCCCGTGGAACTGGTTTGCGGCGCAATTGGGCGAGTCCGGCTACAAGAAGGGGATACCCCGCGTAGGTATAAAGAATCATCCCCACACTGAGCCAAAATATGAAGGGAAATAAGATTCGAAAATCATACATCATGTCAAATCCAAATTAACCAATCTTATATATAAATCGTATAAACGTTCGGCCATCGCGGGCAAAGCATATTCTGCAATGACTTTCGCCCGGGCCGCCTGCCCCAACTCTGCCCGAAGGTCTGGCCTATCGAGAAGGGATAGCGTGGCATCCCTCAGGGCCGAGGTATCGTTGGGAGGAACCAGCCATCCGTTCTGACCGTGAGCGATCAAATCCGGGGAACCTCCCACCGAAGTGGCAATAACGGCCAGGCCAGATGACATGCCCTCCAACAAAGCATTAGATAGCCCTTCCGTCTCCGAAGGCAGAAGGAAAAGGTCTGCCGCCTGCAAATAGGGAGCGACATCCTCCACCTGCCCAAGAAAGTGTACGCCTAAGCCTGCTTTCTGCTTGAGGTGCGGCTCCTGGTCTCCACTTCCCAAAATCAACAAAGCTGCTTGGGGATGCCTTTCCCTTACGGAAGGCCAAATTTCCAGTAGATGTTCTACCCGTTTCTCGGAGGTGAGACGTCCAACGTAAATTGCAAGGGGAACATCCGGGAGGCCAAGTACCCGGCGGAAGCGTGAGCGTTCTCCCGAGGGGATGGGGGAAAAACGCTCCGTGTCCACGCCGTTGGGGAGAAAAAAGCGCTGCCCAGCGGGAATCCCTTCTTTCTGTAATTCGCGGTCAATTTCGTTGCTAATGACCAAAAAGCGATCTACGAGACGTTTTTGCAGCTTTAGCCGCCGCTCCCCAAAAGGTTTACGGTGCAATTTGGTCAGGTCGCCCAGCTTGCCGCCCCGCAGCACCTTGACCAGAATGGGAACATCAAAGAGAAATTTGGCGAAGGTCGCGGTGGTAGCGGGGGAGAGCATTTCGTGGGCGTGAACCACGTCTGGTCGCAGGCGGCGTATAAGAGACAAAGCCGCCAGCGTGAAGGTGAGAGAGGCCACGGCCTTTGGGCCAGGAACTGGTAAACGGTGAACGGGAATATTATTAATTTCTTGGTAAGGTGCAAGACCTTTATATCGCCGGGTGAGGACGTGGATTTCTACGCCTTTCCTTTGCAGCAGCGGAGCTAAGGCTGCCAACTGACGTTCTGCCCCGCCGATTCGCGGGTGATAACTCTGAATGAGCATAGCCACTTTGAGCGTAGAGCCGGGGCGGTTGGGCGAAGTAGTGGTTGGCATCATATTCTCAGGAACGCGGTTCCTCAGCCCTTTCAGGGTGCTTCGCAAAGGAACCGCGTTCCTGAGAGGCTGTTTCTAGCACTTCTTGATAATGTTTGAATAATTCCTCTACCCAAGCTTGAGCGCCGTAATGCTGGCGCACGTGTTTTCGAGCCGCCTGGCCCATTTGGGGAAGGGAATCGGAGGCAGATAACATCTCACGAACAGCCTCCGCTAAAGCATCCGGCTCTCCCGGGGGAACCAAACGCCCAGCTTGTGGGGAAAGAACGCGTGGCACATCTCCAACTTCTGTGGCAACCACCGGCAGCCCCGCAGACATGGCTTCCAGAACGCTAAGGGGCAACCCCTCCCAATGGGAGGAATTGACGTAAAGGTCGGCTGCTCCCAGCAAGCGCGGCACATCGTCCCTTTTTCCTAGGAAATAGACCCTGCCGGTCAAATCCAAAGAGCTAGCAAGGTCTTCCAAGTGGGAGCGATACTCCCCGCCGCCAGCCACAACAAGAACGCTCTCAGGGAATTCAGCACGGAGCATCTTCATCGCTTCCAGCAGCACCTCGTATCCCTTTTGGTGGATGAGCTGCCCTACCGAAATCAGCAGGGGGCCTGTTTTTCCCTGAAGCAGGTTTGCCCTAAGGGAGAATCGTTCAGCGGGTGGCAAATCCGGGATAGGGGGAACAGCGTTGGGGACGACCGGCAGGGGACGGTTTGGAAAGCGCTCCCGCTGCGCGTGCTGCACGGCATGCCCCACGGTGAGGATACGACCGGCCCACAGGCGCAAAGAAAAGGTTTCCAGGGAGCGACGGACGCTGTTGTCACCTTCCTTATAGCGTTCGTTGTGAAGGGAAGCAACCAGGGGAATTTTTGCCCGCTTCCCCACCCACGGCCCGATGATGTTGGAGTATGTCAAATGGGTGTGCATCACGTCTACTTCCTCAGCGATGAGATAACGTCTCAGGTTCCGCAGCCGGTTCAGGTCCAGTAATCCACCTCCAGGGAAATATCGAACCTGAGCACCGCAAGCCTGAATCTCCTCTGCGAGCGGGACATCCGAGTAAGGGGGAGCCAGGCTGATAATCGTAAGCCTAATATTTTTGGCTTGGCTGGCCTGTGCAAAGGTCAACATCAGTACTTGTGCCCCACCCCAGCGCAGGGAATCAATCAACTGAACGAGATGCACGTTTCTCTCCTTGAATGGCCCTTTGGAGCATCCTTCTCACTTCTTGGAACATGGTAGGCTGAAGCTGCCACAACACGATCAAGTAGGTTGAGGCACCAACGATAATAGCCACGACGAGCATAAGGAGGTGTGAGGCTATAGGAAGGGCATAAATGGTGCCCAACACAGCGAGGGTCATAAGGCCGCCGCTAATAAAGGCCGGCTGAAAAGCGGAGAGCAGGGCTTTCAGGGAAACACCTATCAGATAATGAGCAATCAACAAATTGAGGCCTGTCGAGATAACTGCCAAAGCTACTTGAGCCCATCCCACAGCGACAATGGTGCCCCAACGTTGGATGGCCCACCACAGGGCGGGAATAGTGATACCGGCCCGAAAGGTAGATAAAGCAATCTGAACGTCCAAACGGCCCTGGGCTTTGAGTATATCACCTACGTTAAAGGTGATTGCTCTCAGCAAGGAGTAAATAGCAATCGCCCTCATGACGGGGATGGCTGCTTCCCATTTTGCCGAAAAGACCGTCAAAATAAGAGGCTCCGCGACCAACGCTAATCCCACTCCCATGGGAACTGTAATCAACGACACGTACCGCAAAGTAATTTGAAAAGCTTTGGTAAGTTCCTGCTCAGATTCTTGGAGTTGGGCGTAAACAGGAAAGATCACTCCCGCCACTATGCCGCTAAAACGTTTGATGAGTAATTCTGGAACCCGGAAAGCAAGGGTGTACACGCCCAAAGCAGCAGCGGTCATGAATCGCCCAATGAGCAAGTAATCCATATTAAGGTGCAACACGCCCAAGAAATTGATGAAAATGATTCTCGATCCGTAAGACAAAAAGGAGCGTGCCAGAGGGAGAGAAAAACGCCAGGAAGGCCTCCAGGGGAGTACAATCCAATAAGCTATTACCGCAATTAGCAGCCCGCCAATCTGACCCAAAACCAGACTCCAGGCGCCAAACCCCATCCAAGCCAAGAGGATTGATATCAGGCCCTTTGCAGCCGACCGGGCCAATTCAGGGATGAACTTCCGTCCAAAATGGAGTTTCTTAGCCAACAAAGAACTATGAATCGTGCTCAAGCTGGAAATGATGAAAGTAGAAGCCAAAGCCCGAACCAAAGGTATAGCACGAATGTCATTGAAGAATGCCCCAATATAAGGGGCTGCTACCCAAGTGGCCGCAAAGAAAACTCCACCAGCCACCATACTTAGCCAAAAAGCCGTGTCAGCCGCTTCGGGTTCCTCACGATGATAGATAACGGCTGAACCTATACCAAGCGTACTGAGAACGTCTAAAAAGTTAATGGCAACCAGAGCATAACCAGCGACGCCAAAGTCTTCTTGGGTGAGAAGCCATGCCAAAATGGTGGTGGCGATGAAAGACAAGATTTTTCCACCATAATTGGAAGCATAGGTCCAAAACGTGCCTCGAATGGTAGCTATAGCCAGGTCAGATTTTTCATTGGTCATAGTGGTCGGAGTGGTCTAAGTAATCTTTGTTCTACGCTCGAGCAGGATCGACAGCTCCTGCGGGTGACGTACGGGGAACTGGCGTTCCCTTTTGAGCGGCGAGTCGACTTTGCCCTACGCTCGAGCAGGATCGGCAGCTCCTGCGGAGAAAGTCCAGGGAACTGGCGTTCCCCTTTGAGCGGCGAGTCGACTTCGCCCTACGCTCAAGCAGGATCGGCAGCTCCTGCGGAGAAAGTCCGGGGAACTGGCGTTCCCTTTTGAGCGGCGAGGCGACTTTGCCCTACGCTCAAGCCGGATCGGCAGCTCCTGCTACGCTCCAGCCGGATCGGCAGCCCCCGCGGGGGAAATCCGGGGGAATGGGGGT
>DAOUWT010000270.1 GCA_030666985.1 Chloroflexota bacterium | reverse complement strand
TACGCGATGATGTAAATGGAAACTAGCTTTGAATAAGAAATGCAGGCATGGTTCAAAAAAGCCCAAAATTGGGCAAAAAGATCTTTACAAATTAAACCCAAAAAGCCACCGGTGGGAATTGAACCCACAACCTATCGCTTACGAAGCGATTGCTCTACCCTTGAGCTACGGTGGCGTGTCAGTTATTTGACGGGGGAGATTATACCAGCTAAATTGGGGGGATGACAAGGTGCTCCTTTCGTGTCCTGAGATACGTCGCAACAGTCATTTATAATTTATACTTCCTCCCAATCTTCCAGTCTCCCAATCTCCCAATATACCAGTTTCCCAGTTTCCCAATATACCAATGATATAATACCCTCCATGAACACCTCTCCCCCCTCCCCCCGCGCTAGTGAAGGTTTCCGCGATAGTGAAGGTTTCCCAACCGAACGTGATAGTGAAGGTCTCCTGACCGAACTCCGCCAAAAGATTCGTCACCACAACTATCGCTACTATGTTTTGAACGATCCTGTCGTTAGCGACCACGAATACGACCAACTCTACGCCGAATTGCTTGAGATCGAGAAACAGCATCCTGAAACAATCACCCCCGATTCCCCCACCCAGCGGGCCGGCGCCCCTCCAGCCGAGGGATTTCAAAAGGTAGAGCACCCGGCCCCAATTTTGAGCTTGAGCAACGCCTTCGATGTCGATGGCCTCCGCGCCTGGCTTGAGCGCATCGCCAAGCTGGATGAGCGTGTCCGGGAGGCCGATTTCACGGCTGAACCCAAACTAGATGGCCTGACCGTTGTCTTGCACTACGAAAACGGCCTCTTTGTGCGGGGTGCAACGCGGGGCAACGGCCAAGTAGGGGAGGATATCACCCAAAACCTGCGTACCATCCACGCCATCCCCCTCCGTATCCCCACCACGCCCCAGGGACCTCCTTCCCCCGAACGGCTTGTCGTCCGAGGTGAGGCTTTTATCCGCCTCCCCGATTTCGAGGAACTCAACCGCCGCCTGGAGGAATCTGGCCAGAAAACCTACGTTAACCCCCGCAACACGGCCGCCGGAGCCTTGCGCCAATTGGATTCATCCCTCACCGCGCAGCGACCCCTCACCCTCCTGGTTTACCAAATTGTGGCCGGGACAGACGATCTCCCCGCCACCCAGGCCGAAACCCTCGCCTATCTCCAATCTTATGGATTCCCAGTCCCCGAAAATATTCATTGCCAGACGCTGGAAGATGTCATAGCCGTTTGCGAAGATTGGGCCGAACGCCGCGACCAATTGGATTATGAGATCGATGGCGTCGTCATCAAGATCAACGACCACGCCCTGGCAGACACGCTGGGAGTGGTCGGCAAGGATCCCCGGGGCGCAATCGCCTACAAATTCCCGGCTCAGGTAGTCACCACCACGCTCCACGAAATTGGCGTCAACGTGGGCCGCACGGGCGTTCTCACCCCTTACGCCGTCTTGGAACCGGTCGAAATTGGCGGCGTCACCGTCAGCCAGGCCACCCTGCACAACTTCGATTTCATCGCCGAGAAGGATATTCGCGTGGGGGATCGCGTGCGCGTCAAGCGGGCCGGGGATGTCATTCCCTACGTGATGGGGCCGGTGGACGCGGCCCGCACCGGAGCGGAGCAGCCCTTCACACCTCCCGGCACTTGCCCCGTTTGCGGGCAGCCTGCGGAGCACATCGCGGGGGAGGTGCCCTGGTACTGCGTCAACGCCGCTTGCCCGGCCCAGCTCATCCGCAACCTGGAGCATTTTGTCTCGCGGGGAGCGATGGACGTGGTGGGCATGGGCATCAAAATTGTGGAGCAGCTCGTCCGGGAGGGCCTGGTGGGGGATGTGGGGGACCTTTACGCCCTGGTGCGGGGGGATTTGCTGGAATTGGACGGTTTTGCCGCTAAAAAGGCCGATAACCTGCTGGGGGCGTTGGACGCCTCTCGGGAGCGATCCCTGGCCCGCCTGGTGACCGCCCTGGGGATACGCGGCGTGGGGGAGGCGGTTGCGGCTGACCTGGCGCGTTTTTACCCCAACCTGGACGCTCTCCGCCGGGCAACCCTGGACGACCTTCAGGAAATCGAGGGCATCGGCCCCAATATCGCTCAAGCCATAGTGGATTGGTTCACGCGTCCCGCCAACCAGCGGGTACTGTCCAAGCTGCGGGCCGCCGGGGTGTGGCCCCAGGCCGAGACTCACGCCCCGGGGCGGACCCTCCCCCGGCCCCTGGCCGGCCTGACCTTTGTAGTCACAGGCACGTTGACAAGCTCCACGCGGAACGAGGCCAAAGCGCTCCTCCAATCCCACGGGGCCAAAGTCACCGGCTCTGTGAGCGGGAACACGGACTACCTGCTCGTGGGAGAAAATCCAGGCTCCAAGCTCCAGAAAGCCCAGGGTTTGGGCATCCCCGTTATCAACGAAGACGATTTGCAGAAAATGTTGTGAGATGTGCATTGCACCTGTTTTTAGGTGCGTTGCACATCGGGTCTACAAGCCACAAGTGCAACGCACTTCTAAAACCATGAAGTGCAATGCACCTGCTATTTCAAGTTTTATTATTAAAAGAGGAGAATGAACTATGTCTACAAAAATAGAGAAACTGTTACAGCCTGCTGCGCCCCTTTTCGAACTTTGGGAACACGCGAAGGAAAATGGCACTTATTTTTATAATCAACCTATTCAGGAATTTCTAAAGGACGGGAAGGTACGTGTCAATGGCAAAGAGATGGGCATGTATGCTTCGTATAGTTATTTGGGATTATTGGATCATCCCCGCATCAACGCTGCTGCGCGCCGAGCGATAGAAGAATACGGCACCGGTACTCATGGCGTGCGTTTTTTGGCTGGGACTTTGCCCATTCACGACGAGTTAGAACAAACCATAGCCGATTTCAAGCATACCGAGACGGCTATAACTTACTCATCGGGCTATGTGACCAACCTCACCGTAATATCCTCACTTTTGGGAAGACGCGATTATGTGTTTTCCGATAAACTCAACCATGCCAGCATTGTGGATGGCTGCCAGATGTCTGGGGCGGAATTCAAGCGCTTCCAGCATCGGGATATGGAGCATTTGGAACGCCGCCTTGAAAACACTCCCGCAGACGCAAATAAACTTGTGGTTGTTGATGCGGTTTTCAGCATGGATGGAGATATTATTGATTTGCCACGCTTGGCAGAATTATGCGAGGAATATGATGCTATCTTGATGATTGACGAGGCCCATTCGCTGGGCGTGCTGGGAGAGACGGGGCGCGGGATCGAGGAATATTTTGGGTTAGACGGCGTCGCAGATCTCAATATGGGAACACTTAGCAAAACTATCCCTTCTGTGGGCGGATATGTGGCCGGCAAGCAAAAGCTGATTGATTTCTTGCGCATTATAAGCCGGGCCTATATTTTTTCGGCTGCCCTCCCGCCGGCCCAGGCTGCCGCTGCCAATGAAGCCTTCAAGGTGATATTGGATGAACCGGAGCGCATTGAAAAATTGACCGCCAATACCGAGCAATTCATTTCCGGTTTACAAGCTTGCGGGTTCGACACCCTGGATACCGAAACGGCCATTGTGCCGGTGATATGCAGTTCTATTGAAAAGGCCCTGCTGATGACCAAGTATGCTCACGAAAATGGAGTATTTGTTTTGCCTGTTATTTCGCCGGCCGTTCCCCCCGGGTTGGAGCGTTTACGCGCTACGGTGACAGCCGCTCATGAGCCTGATGAAATTGCGCGTGCCATTGAGGTCTTGCACGCGGGCGGGAAGAAGACAGGAATTTTATAGTGAATGTTCACCCAACGCTCTGACAATGCTCTGACAACGCTCTGAGGGGAACGCCAGTTCCCCGGACGCCACCCGCAGGATCTGTCGATCCTGCTCGAGCGTAGTGTGAACGGCAGTTCAATGCTCTGAGGGGAACGCGGCATACAGTAG
>DAOUWT010000054.1 GCA_030666985.1 Chloroflexota bacterium | reverse complement strand
TGTGGTGAATGGGTTTTTGGGTTCTGGCTTGTCCAGGTTAGGTAGTTCCAGAATTTAAATCATCCCAAGACTATGCCTCCAATTGAGGAGGTAAGGTATCTTTTGGGATACTTATTTTCCTGGAACGGCCTTAGCCATTAAAGAAAATATAGCCCCCTCAATTTACCATTCACCATTCACTATTTACCATTTACAATTTCACCCCCCAATACCCAATATCTAATATCCAATCCCCCCCCAGGTGCATTGCACTTCTAAAATCCTGAAGTGCGTTGCACCTGGTTCTGGTTTGCACCTTCATATCTTCACGCAACATCGCGAAGCATCCCCGCAGGGGGACGCAACACGCAACACGCAACACGCTTTCACCCCAACGCCTCCCGCAGCCCCTCCGTCAGCGGAGGAAGCACCTCGAACAAATCCCCCACCACGCCAAAGCGGGCCAACTTGAAAATGGGAGCGTCAGCGTCTTTATTGATAGCCACAATGACCTTGCTGGTTCGCATCCCGGCCAGGTGCTGGATGGCTCCGGAAATGCCGCAAGCGATGTACAAATCGGGGGAGACGACTTTGCCCGTTTGCCCCACCTGATACTCGTAGGGGATATAGTTGGCGTCCACGGCGGCGCGACTGGCCCCCACCGCAGCCCCCAACACATCCGCCAGTTCCTCGACGAGTTCGAAACCTTGCTGGGCCTTCCAGATTTCTTGTTCATCATCGTCCAGGTCGCCGGGGGGGGACAACAGGGGGTTATTGGAGGTTCCGCGCCCGCCGGAGACTATTACGGCTGCGTCCTTCAGGCTCACGCCGCCGCCTTTGGCTTCGTATCCCGCTACGGATGTGGCGATCTCGCCGGGGGATAGCTCCACGCTGACAAGGGTAGGCTCTCCCCCCAGGCTGGGATCCGCCTCAGGAGCGGCAAAAGCCCTCCCCCGCAGGGTGATGATTTGCGGGCTGGCCTCACATTTGACCTCCGAGAGAAGTTTCCCGGCGTAAATGGGGCGGGTGGCAACCACGCTGCCGTCCTCCACCCGCAAGTCCACCACGTCTACCAGCACGCCGGTCTCTAAGTCAACCGCAGCCATCCCAGCTATCTCCCGGCCCCGGGTCGTGGTGGGGAAAAGCATCACGTCCACGGCATTACCTGCCGCGGCTGCGTCCCGCGCCACCTGGACGGTGACATCCGCCCACGGTTCGGGACGGTAATCCCCCAGGGCCGGCGCATCCGCCAGGAAAACCTCATCGGCCCCATATTGGAAAGCGGCCTCGGCTAAATCCTCCACCTCATGGCCCAGAATTAGCGCGGAGACTTTGCCCCCGCCCCCCGCTAAAGAGCGGCCCACTCCCAGCGCCTCCCAAGAAGATAGTTGCACTTCACCTTTGAAATTGTCAATAAAAACCAGAATATTTTTAGTCATCATAGCACCTTCTCTTCCATAATTTTCGCGACTAAGTTTTTTGCCTTTTCTTCGGGAGTCTCGCCTGCGATGATTTCGCTGACGATCTCGCGTTGGGGAGGAACACTGACACCCGTCCAAGATACCACAGAAGCGGGAGCCTCCATTTCCAAGTCGGCCAAACCCCAGGCGGGGTACTTGGCACGAGAGGCTTTGCGAATCCCCATAAAAGATGGGTAGCGCGGTTCGGCGTAATCTTTGGTCACGCTTAGCACGGCGGGGAATTTCCCCTCTACAATTTGCTTGCCTTCTTCTAG
This sequence comes from Chloroflexota bacterium, assembly GCA_030666985.1. Classification (GTDB taxonomy): domain Bacteria; phylum Chloroflexota; class Anaerolineae; order Anaerolineales; family UBA11858; genus B10-G9. The sequence continues at coordinate 10,928 of DAOUWT010000054.1, read as the reverse complement.
GGTGCGCTTCACTTGCAGCGTTCCTGCTTCGGGGTCAACCTCATCGAACTGGGAAACCAGGAGCAGGGCCGGCCAACCCAGCACGCGTGCCACCTGAACAGGCAGCAAACCGGTAACGGTATCTACCGATTGTTGGCCGAAGAGCACCAAATCAACCTCGCCGATTTTCTGGATGGCCGCGGCCAAAATCTTGGCGGTAGCCACATTGTCGGCGCCTGCCAGGGCCGGGTCAGAGACCAAAACGGCATCCCCCGCACCCATGGCCAGAGCATGTTTAATGGCTTCGGTTTCATCCTCGGCCCCCATGCTGAGGACGACCACATCGCCTCCATGGTCAGCGGTCAGGTTTAGGGCCGCCTCAACGGCATATTCGTCCCAGGGATTGATAATCAACTGGGCCTCACCCCAACCGATTTTTCCATCCTCCACCGTCATGGTGGCCTCAGTATCTGGAACCTGTTTAGCACAAACTACAATTTTCATAATATTCCTCCTTATATTAGGGAACTAGGGACTAGTGATCAGTGACTAGGGACTAGCGACTACAAGACTAGCGACTAACGACCCCATTATACACTCAACTAACGACTTTTTTCACTATTTTCATTTTTAACATATAATGTGGGCATGGATAAATGGATGAAAATACTATTACGATTGACAATAATTTTGGCCTTGGGCATTTTGCTGAAATTTACCCCCAACCCCTACCGTGTTTCCCAAAATTTTCGGGACACGCAAACCGCCTTGGCGGAGGAAGATTTCCAAACAGCGGCAGAGCGTATGGTGGATATTGCCCAGCATCTCCCCTGGCGGGTGGAGCTTTGGGAGAGCGCGGGGGATTTTTCCCTGCGTGCGGGGGATTACACCTTGGCACGTTTTGCCTACGAGCGGGCAGATGAGGCGGAGGCCCTGACCCAAGCGGGGAGGCTCTCCCTGGGGGACGTGTACCGCGCCCTGGGGGAGGATGCCCTGGCGGGGGAGGCTTGGGAGGGGGTGGGGGACTCCCCTCAGGCCCTGCGGCGTTTGGCCACCCTGCATGGGGAGGGGGGGGACATCCCTGTCACCATCACCGATTTGCAGCGTCTGCTAGCCCTCGCTTCGCGCACCCACGGTGAGCCACTCCCCGACGAAGCCGAGATTCACTACCAACTTGGACTGCTGCTCGCCGCCCATGACCCTGCTGAGGCACTCCCCCACCTTGAAGCTGCTGGGAACCTTTATCCCCCGGCGGGAGTGTTGGAGCAAGCCTTGAGGGATGTCCCTGCCGGTGCGGAAGCGGCCTACCTTCACATCGTGGCCGGTCAGGCCTTGGCCTCCCTGGACGAGTGGTCTCTGGCCCAACACGCCTTTCAGCAATCCGTGACCGCGCGAGAAGATTACGCCGAAGCCTGGGCCTATCTCGGGGAAGCTTTGCAGCACGGAGAGGAAAACGACCAGGCAGCCTTAGAAGCCCTCCAAAAAGCGTTAACATTAGACCCTGACTCATTTTCGGCAAATATGTTTACGGCCCTATATTGGCGGCGTCAGGGAGAGCTTATGGACGCTTTGGGATACTTCGAAGCTGCCGCCGAGTTGAGGCCCGATTTACCAGAAGTCTACGTGGAGCTGGGTCAAACTTTAGCGGCCCTGGGCGAGTTATCCGATGCCGAAGCGGAGTATCGGGCAGCCATTGCCCACGCTCCCCAAAAGGCGGAGTATTATCATCTTTTGGCCCAATTTTGCGTTCAGTACCATCACAAAGTCCGCGAGTTAGGCTTGCCAGCCGCCCGGCAAGGGATGTGGCTGGCTGAAGACGACCCGGCCTCCTGGGACGCGATGGGCCTGGTCATGCTAGAGCTAGAAGACGAATTCAACGCCGAAAGACTCTTCTTGCGTGCCCTAGAATTAGACCCGCTCTACGCCATGGCGCATTTACATCTGGGAATGGTGTACTTGTACCAAGAAGAAAACACCCGTGCCCACTATCACCTGAATCAGGCCATCTCCTTTGCCACCAATCCGGCTGTAGTTGAGCACGCGCAGTATTTGTTAGGATATTTTGAGGAGTAGGGAGGGGGCAGAGGAGACAGAGGGGGCAGGGAATCCGCGGGATTTGCCAATCCCGCTCGAGCCTTGAAAACATCCTTTTTCCACGCTCGAGGAGGATCGGCAGATCCTGCGGACTCCAATTTGCTTCTAAATGCAATCGCCCTCCGCTTTACTCACTCCCCTTGACAGTTGAACCATTTTAACCATAATTAAGGCAATTACATACAACAAAGCGTTGACGGAGAAAAGTAAGCCGATTGGAAATTGACAGGGAGGCTGGGGCATGGACTGAAACCCCGGCTCAACCGAAGATCAGCCCAAGTTCTCTCCCGAGTGTTCAGGGGAATGGGATGGTATATTGGGATATTGGTACACTGGTAAATTGGTGGTCACGAATTTACCAATCTACCAATTTACTAATTTACCAACTTACCAACCCTAGTAGTCTGAGCCGCAGCCCCGGCGTTAATCGGGGAGCCAATCGCCTAGCACGTTACCCGGCCGTTGGCATAAAGTGAGCGTGCTAACTAGAAATGCGTTAGTTAGCAATGCTAATGTGGGTGGTACCACGGGTATATATCCCGTCCCTGTGTGGGGCGGGTTATTTGTTTAATTGAGATGTGCACTGCATCTTCTTTTTGATGCGTTGCACATCGGATTACTAAAAAACAGTTTGTTTATCGCCATATATGCCATGCCCTTACAAGCGAAACAAATTCGCCGCTGGCACACCAAATGGGTACACACCGTGTGCGAAATCCGCCTTTGTGGATTAGAATCAATAGTCAGTACCAACCGACGCAGGTCGGTTTCGCGGAACAGGGTCGATTTCTAATCGATTTTGCTGCTGGCCCGCAAACGCCCAACGCGGTTGGGCTTCTACCCTGAATCGCCCTGAATCGCGTAAGTACTGGTACTGTTAAGAAATTGGAAATCAGCAGATCGGAGGAATACATGCTTGAAAAATTGGAGCAAATCAAAAAGACGGCCCTAACCGCCCTCACAGGTATTGAGGGTGAGGAGGCACTTAATAAATGGAAGACCACCCACCTGGGGCGCAGTTCCGCAATTATGGACGCGTTCAAAAGTATGGGCAGCATCTCCAAAGAGGATCGCGGCATTATGGGGCGCACCGCAAACCAAGTAAAACTAGCTTTGCAAGCCGCCCTGGACGAGAAAAAGGACGCCCTGCATCAGGCAGCCATCCAGCACGCGCTCCAAGAAGAGAAAATCGACGTCACCCTGCCGGGGTACGCCATCCCGCGCGGGCGCCTGCACCCCGCTACCCAAACCCTGCGGGAAATCTACCGCGTCTTCGCCGATATGGGATTCCAGATTTACCGTTCCCGGGAGGTCGAGACCGACGAATATAACTTCCAATTGCTGAACTTCCCACCCCACCACCCGGCCCGCGAGATGCAGGACTCGTTCTACGTGGCGTCCGACGCTGACCGGGGCGACAACCCCATCCTGATGCGCACACACACTTCCCCAGGGCAGATTCACGCAATGCGGGAACTCACCGCTGAGGCTCCGGATAACCCTCCCCCGGTGCGCATTATCCTGCCGGGAATGTGCTACCGTTACGAACAGGTCAGCACCCGCTACGAGTCGCAATTCACCCAAGTGGAGGGGCTGGCCGTTGGGAAAGACATCACCTTTAGCGACCTCAAAGGAACCTTGAGCGATTTCGCCCGCCGCATGTTCGGCCAAGATGTCGCCTCCCGCTTCCGCGCCTCCCACTTCCCGTTCACCGAACCCAGCGCAGAGATGGATATTGAGTGCTTCCTCTGCGGGGGAGCTGGCTGCCAGGTTTGTAAACATTCAGGCTGGTTGGAAATCCTCGGCTGCGGGATGGTGCATCCCAACGTGCTGAGCAACGGCGGCTACGACCCCGAACGCTACACGGGCTTCGCCTTCGGCATGGGGCCAGAACGCATCACCATGCTGCGGCATCACATTGAAGACATCCGCTATTTCTGGGCGAATGATATGCGGTTCCTAGAACAATTCTAATGCTAGGAAAGCAAGGTATCAGGAATCAGGGCATCAGGGAATCAGGTTACACCAAATTACACTTGATATAACTGTTCACCTGTTTTCCTGCTCTCCTGTTCTCCTGATTTACTGAACTACTCAACTAACCAACCACGGAACTAACTATGAAAACACCACTCACTTGGCTAAAAGAATACGTTGACATTGACATACCTATCGAAGACCTGGCCCGCCGCATGACACTGGCCGGGTTGGAGGTAGAAGAAATCCGTTATGTGGGATACCCCCTCCCCGACGCGGCCCAACGCCGGGAGGCGAAAGTCTCTGGCTTTGCGTGGGGGCCTGACGAAATCGTCGTCGGGGCCATCCACGAGGTGATGCCCCACCCCGACGCTGACCGCCTGGTGCTGTGCAAACTTGACGACGGCGAGAAGATGCACACCGTCCTCACCGGCGCGCCCAACCTCTTCCCCTACAAGGGAGCAGGGGAGCTTGACCCACCCCTCAAGGTGGCCTACGCGCGGGAAGGGGCCACTGTCATTGACGCCTACAGCGAAAGCGCAGAGATGGAGTACACCAGCATCCAGCGCAAAAAGATCCGCGGCGTGGATTCCTACTCCATGGCCTGCTCCGAGAAAGAACTGGGAATCTCAGACGAGCATGAGGGCATCATCCTCCTTGATGCGGATGCGCCCACGGGCGTCCCGCTGGTGGATTATATCGGCGACATTGTTTTCGACATTGCCATCACACCTAACTTTGCCCGCGACGCTAATATCATCGGCGTAGCCCGCGAGGTAGCGGCCATCACCGGCGCGGAACTGCGCTGCCCCGACCTAACCATCCCCCAGGAGGGCGCGTCCATCCAGGGAAAGGTTGAGGTGGAGATCACCGATCCCGCTCTCAATCCCCGCTTTTGCCTTGGATTGATAGAAAACGCCGTCATCCAACCCAGCCCTTATAAAGTGCGGCTACGGCTCAACCTTTGTGGAGTGCGGGCTATCAACGCCCTGGTGGATGCCACCAATTATGCCATGCTCGAACTTGGCGAACCGCTGCATGCCTTTGATTATGACATCCTCCAAAAACGCGCCCAGAACGACGGGGCGGAAGTCCCCACCATCATTACCCGTTCCGCCAAAGCGGGGGAAAAGCTGGTCACTCTGGACGGTGAAGAACGCACGCTTGACGATTTCACCATTTTGGTCACGGATCAAACTGGCCCGCTGGCTCTGGCTGGCGTGATGGGCGGGGCAGATTCGGAGATCAACGACGAAACGGCCAACGTCCTCCTGGAAGGCGCGGCCTGGAACATGATCAACACCCGCCGCACGGTCATGGCCCAAAGCCTGCCCTCGGAGGCGGCCTACCGCTTCTCGCGCGGCGTCCACCCCGCTTTGGCTCCCCAAGGCGTGATGCGCGGCCTGCGGCTGATGCAGGAATGGGCCGGGGGAACGGTTGCACAAGGGTTGGTGGATGAGTATCCCAATCCCCCGCACGACCCCACCGTGGAAATCACTCCCCAGAACGTGCGCCGTTGGTTGGGGATAGACCTTAGCGCGGAGGAAATCGCTGGAATTTTGGAGTCCCTGGAATTCGAGTGCGAGACCCCCCCACAGTCCCCCCCCAGAATCGCCGCCAAGACCCCCGCTCACCGCCTCGACATTGGCACCGGCGTGGTCGGCAAGGCCGATTTGATGGAGGAAATTGCCCGCGTGTACGGCTACGACCGCGTCCCCGAAACGCGCATGGCCGACGCCCTCCCTCCTCAACGCGGAAATCATGACTTGGACATCGAAGAAAAACTGCGGGACATGTTGGCGAGTCTCGGCTTGCAAGAGGTTATCAATCACCGGCTGACCTCCCCCGAGAACGAAGCCCGGCGTTTCCCGGCTGGCGAGGCTCCCGAAGAGGCGTATAGCGAGTTGGTCAATCCCATTTCCCCGGAGCGCTCCGTGCTGCGCCGCTCTTTGTTGTCCAGCGTTTTGAACACGGTGGAGAGTAATTATCGCATCCAAGACCGGATCGCGATTTTCGAGATTGGCCCCGTTTTTCTCCCTCATGAGGGGGAGGAGTTGCCCGTGGAGGCTTCGCGCCTGGCCCTGGCGATTACCGGCCCGCGGACGCTTCCCGACTGGGGCGGAGCTGTTGCGGGGGAGATGGATTTCTACGACTTGAAGGGCCTGCTTGAAACCGCTTTGGGAGGTTTGCACCTGGGCAAGGTTCGCTACGTGGGGGGCAAAAACCCCACTTTCCACCCCGGTAAATGCGCCGACGTCTACCTGGGGGAGGGGAAAATTGGTTCCTTCGGCGAATTGCATCCCCTGGTGCGTGAGAACTACGACCTCCCCGGCACGCCCCTCCTGGCCGCCGAGTTCAACCTCTCCGCCATCATCACCGCTGTCCCGGCCCTGTTCGATGTGTCCCCCATCCCCAACCAGCCTCCCGTCTTCGAGGACTTGGCCATTGTCATTGACGAAGATATCCCATCTGAAAAAGTGGCCGCTCTCATCCGCCAAACGGGCGGAAAAATCCTCACCGATCTTCGCCTGTTCGATGTTTACCGCGGCGACCAGGTTGGAGAAGGCAAAAAGAGTCTAGCCTACAGCCTGGTGTACGTGCATCCCGAACGCACGCTGACGGATAAAGACGTCTTGAAGATACGGAAGAGTATTATTTATAGAGTGGAGCGGGAGTTGGGAGGGAAGTTGAGGGACTAGGTATCAGGTGATTAGGGACTAGGTGATTAGGTAATGAGGTGACAGGGGAAGAGGCGGATGAAATGACGTTGGTCAGCATCCGCCTCTTTTTGGTGTTTTGGAATGTTTGCTGGAAAACTAGCTTTGAGCCAGATGGTCAGCGGCAAGCTCGGCAGCAATCTCTAATCCCCAATATCCAATATCTAATCTCCAATATCCAATCCCTATCCCCCCCGAAAATCATATATCCCGTCCCGGATGGGCCACACGCTGGAGCAAGTTTCACACGTGAGGGCCGCGTCCCCTTCCCTCAGGTGCGGGTTTCCACAGGCCGGGCAGCGGAAGAATCCGCCCGCGGCTGCATCCCCCTCCCCCGCTGCCGCCGAAGGCGTATCCCCCACGGCGGCCTGGCTGCGAGTGAAGACGCTGGGGGTGAGCTGCCACCATCCCCCCGTGAGCTGGGCCAGGGAATCCATGGCTGCCAGAATTTTCAGGGGGATGAGCTTTTTTAGCAACGCAATCCGAAAGTGCGAAACGGTCAATTGACGCTCGGTTTGAAATCCCGCCTCCCTCAGCCAGGCGCGGATGGTTTGGGGATGAAAATCGAAGTTCAGTTCCACAAATTCCACCGGCTCTGGCGTGAACGGACTCCAATCCTGGCGACCTAGGAGGTAGCGGGCAATGGCTTTTAGGTTGCGTTTATTGGCAAACTCGAGGATAAATGTGCCGTTGGGCCGCATCACGCGGCGGATTTCGCGGAGAGCGGCGGGAGCGTCCGCCATGTGGTGGAGGGTGCGGATCATGGTCGCCCCGTCAAAGAGACCATCCACAAAGGGGAGCGAATAAACATCGGCGGCTGCGTAGATATAACGGTCGCCGCGCCCCAGGCGGGCTTGGGCTTGTTGGAGCTGGGTGAGCGAATAATCCAAAAGGACGATCCGTTGGTAGCCCTTGTAGCGCGGCGTGTTGCGCCCCGCACCAGCGCCCACCTCTAGGAGAAGGTCTCCCCGCGTGGGGAGCAGGCGGCGGAGCGCGATGGCCTCAACCTTATCCTCATAAGCGCGTCCGCCTTCTTCCCAAAAACTGGTTTGGTAGTCGGAGCCTTCGTAGTCACAAACCGGGGGTGTTTTTGGGGTCATGTTTTCACTCGCATCTCACAACTCGCAATTCGCAATTCGCTACTCGCAACTCGCTACTCGCAACTCGCTACTCGCATCTCGCTCACTCCCCCACTCTCCCATCATATCCACGCCCAACCCCGCGATATTTGAAGCCGAGTTCGGCCATTTTGTCGGGGTCGTAGATATTTCGCCCGTCGAAGAGGATGGGTTCTTTCATGGTGTCTCGGATTTGCTTTAGGTCTAGTTGCCGGAATTCGTTCCATTCTGTGTTGACCATGAGCGCGTCGCAGCCTTCTGCCATCTGGTAGGGATTTGGGAGCATTTTTACTTCGGGCAGCAAGGGGGCGGCTTCTTCCATGGCGATGGGATCATAGGCTCGGATCTTAGCGCCGGAGGCCTGCAGGCTCTTGGCAATATCAACAGCCGGGGCATCCCGCATATCATCGGTGTTGGGTTTGAACGATAAGCCAAGCAGTCCAATAGTTAGCCCTTCCAGGGATTCTTTTCCCAGCATATCTTTTACGCGCTGAACAGCCATTTTGCGACGGTCTTCGTTAATGTCCATTACGGCGTGGAGGATTTGGAGGTGGCGGCCTTTCTTTTCTGCCATGTGGGCCAAGGCTTTGACATCTTTCGGGAAACACGAACCGCCATAACCGACCCCGGCTCGCAGGAAGCGGGGGCCAATGCGTTGATCATATCCCATGCCGGCGGCAACCTCGGTCACGTCCGCGCCTAAATCCTCGCAAACGTTGGCAATTTCATTGATGAAAGAAATTTTAGTAGCCAGAAAAGCGTTGGAGGCGTATTTTATCATCTCTGCTGTGCGCAAGTCAGTGACCACAATGGGAGCGCGCAGCGGTAAGTGGAGCCGGGCCACCTTGTCGGCGGCTTCCTCGTCCAGCGATCCCAAAACAACGCGGTGAGGCTTCATAAAGTCGTTAATGGCCGCCCCTTCACTTAGGAACTCAGGACAGGAGACAACCGAGAATGGAATAGGCTCGGTTTGGTGCTCGCTGACAATGTCGGCCACCCAGTCGCCTGTTCCTACGGGGACGGTGGATTTATTGATGACGATCAACTCGTTCTGCATGTTCTGGGCAATGGAGCGGGCGGCTGAGGCGACGTATTTTAAGTCGGCTTCTCCGTCTCCCCCTTCAGGAGTACCCACGGCGATGAAAGCAAATTCGGTGTCTTCCAAAGCTTTAGCATAGGAGATGGTGAACGAGAGACGCTCGGCGTTCACGTTGCGCTCCACGAGTTCCTTTAACCCCGGCTCGTAGATGGGCATGACTCCATTCTTGAGACCCTCAATTTTCTTTTCATCAATGTCTAGGCCAACGACCTTGTTGCCCAGATCAGCGAAGCAAGCTGCGGTAATGAGGCCGACATAACCAGTTCCAACGACACATATTTTTTTCATTTTTATTTATCCTTTGTATTTATTAAGTATCCGTACACACGTGCGAATCTTACCACGAAGACACGAAATACACAAAGTATAAAAGCGTAAGGGGTACGCTAAAAAATTGTTAATCCTCAAAACATTTGTACACAGAGGGACACGAACGGAACGGAGTAAGCAATCCCCCAATCTCCCGGTCTCCCAATTTACCAGTTTCCCAATCTACCAACCTACCAATCTCCCCCACCACCCTTTATAATACCTCTATCTATTACCCCCTACCCCCCGGAGGTTCACATGTCTGGCCCACGCACAGTCCGCGCCCCACGCGGCACAACACGAGTTTGTAAATCATGGCTCACAGAAGCAGCCTATCGTATGATACAGAACAACCTAGACCCCGAAGTCGCCGGCGATCCCGATAACCTCATAGTCTACGGCGGAAGCGGTCGCGCCGCCCGCAATTGGGAGTCATTCGACGCCATCCTGGAAACGCTAAAAGAGCTAGAAGACGACGAAACTCTGCTCGTCCAATCCGGGAAACCTGTCGCGGTATTCAGAACCCATCCCGATGCCCCCCGCGTCCTAATCGCCAACTCTAACCTGGTTCCTCATTGGGCCACTCAGGAGCATTTTGACGAGCTAGCCGCCGAGGGATTAATGATGTACGGCCAAATGACAGCCGGCTCTTGGATTTATATCGGAACGCAGGGCATTTTGCAGGGAACTTACGAAACCCTGGGTTCCCTGGCTCACAAGCAGGGATGGCCTTCCCTTCGGGGAAAGTTTGTCCTCACCGCCGGCCTGGGGGAGATGAGCGGCGCCCAGCCCCTGGCCATCACCATGAACGAGGGCGTCGGCCTAATAGTGGAGGCCAACCCTGCCCATGCTTACCGCAAACTAAACATTGGCTACGTGGATGAGGTCGTGGAAGATTTGGATGAAGCCTTGGGCTTGGTGGAGCAATCCCTGGGGGATGGTGTGGCCCGTTCCATCGGCCTGGTCGCCAACGCAGCGGACGTCTTCCCCGCCCTCGTGGAGCGCAACGTGATCCCCGACGTTGTCACCGACCAAACCTCGGCCCATGACTCCCTGGACTACGTCCCCCATGGGATGAGTTTCGACGCCGCCATGGAGCTGCGCCAAGCCAATCCCCAGGAATACCGCCGTCGTTCTAAGGCATCTATGGTCGTACACGTTCAGGCCATGCTTGACCTCCAAGAACGCGGCGCAGAGGTCTTTGACTATGGCAACAACATCCGCCAACAGGCCTATAACCAGGGACTAGAAAACGCTTTCGATTTCCCGGGTTTTGTCCCCGCTTACATCCGCCCCCTGTTCTGCGAGGGCAAAGGCCCCTTCCGCTGGGTAGCACTCTCCGGAGACCCCGAAGACCTTTACCGCACCGATGAGGTCGTCTTGGAGCTATTCCCCGAAGACGAGCACCTCGTGCGTTGGATAAAGATGGCCCAAGAGCAAGTTCCCTTCCAGGGATTACCAGCCCGGATTTGTTGGTTGGGATACGGGGAGCGCGTCCAGGCCGGGATAGCTTTTAACAACCTGGTTGGCGAAGGAATTGTGAAAGCGCCCATTGTCATCGGACGCGATCACCTGGACGCCGGCTCGGTGGCCTCACCTAATAGGGAAACGGAGGGCATGAAAGATGGCACCGAT
>DAOUWT010000065.1 GCA_030666985.1 Chloroflexota bacterium | reverse complement strand
AGGCCATGGGCCGGAGACGAGTGTGGGGAGGGAGAGGCGGGGGAATCCGTATGTGGGGTTGTAGGTGTGGTGTGAATTTCGGTTATGTTGCAGGTTATTGTGTCGAACGGATGTTCTATTTGCAAAATAATAATAACTATTTTATAATATAATAACATAAGAATAATTGGTTATTTTCTCGGAGGAGAAGAACGCAATTGCTGAATAATGTCTCTTACTCCAAATATTTAGTTTGCTTCCAGACTGCTTTGATACGCTGTAGTTTTATCGGCGTGTCAAGGTAGTTTTTTGTTTAAAGTAGTTGTTGATATGGATGTTTTGTGTTTGAACAGCATTGTAGTTTTGACTACTGTTAGCTACAACTTTGATTGTCTGGAGAAGTGGAAAGAACTAGATGAGTAAGATATTTTTAAGTTATGCAGAAGAAGACAGTAAAGTCGCTTCCGAAATCGTCAGAAAGTTTCAGGAAGCAGGTCAGGAAGTGTTCTATTGGGAGGAACCTTTAGAACGAGGGGGAAGATTTATTAATTGGATCGAAAAAAAAATCCCAGCAGCGGATTTCTTTTTAGCTTTGTTGTCTAAAGCATTTCTTGCTTCGGGTTATTGCCAACACGAAAAGGAAATCGCAATCCAATTGGAAAAAAATCGAAGTAGTCATTTGATTTACGTCATATTATTGGAACCTGTTGACTTGGAAAAAGCAGGGTTTTTAGGAACTTTTGATCAATTTGACCTCACTGGTACAGAACGGGAGAATGAACTGCAAAGTCTAATACGGATAGTTGAAAGGGATACAAAGGGTATGGTACCTAAAAAAGCAGATGATAAGCATCCTTATAAACCTGATTTTCAAAATCGAGAAGAAGAGTTAGACGAGATACTCAGTAACTTAACCAAGCCAACAGGCGGTGTTCATTTTTGGCAACTATTGGCCCCGCCACAGATGGGAAAATCCTGGTTTATGACTCGATTGGCAGATGATCTGCAGAAGAAGAATTCACAACACTGGGAGATTCGCCAAGTAAGTTTGCGTGCAGCCAATTCGCTGGCTTTGCGTAGCGATAAGACCGCACTTTTATCGAAGTTTTTTGGTTCGAAAATCTCCAATCCGATTAACGAAAAGGCTATCATAAAAATAGCCCGCCAGATTAGTAGATCAGAGAAATTTTGGTTGTTATTGTTGGATAATGCCGAATTGCTCAGTGATAAAACTGCGGTTGGTTTGCGCGAAACGTTAAGCAAGATTGACATGCAGCTCCGCAACCATGAAAAGGTTCGTCTGGCTTTTGTGGCTGCCACCCGCAGGCACTTTGGTGCTTGGATCAGGGTTCTTCCTGAGTATCCCCGTTTCAAATCGCGGACTCTTTCACCATTTACAGTAAATGTGGTTTTCACAACCCTGAAGAAGATGACTGTTCAGGACGGAATAAACGAAGGGCAGGGCTGGCTTGACGAGACTGCAAAATTGTTGCAGCGTGTCTCCGAAGGCTTGCCAGCTTTGTTAGTGCTCTATCTGGATTGGATAAAAAAACAAGCTTATATGTTTGATCCCGATGATATCGAAAGCCAGACACTTTTCACAGCATTGGCGAGACCTTATATTGAAGAAACTATCTTATCGCCTGACAGCCTGTTACCTGGCGAGAGAGATGCCAACCGCATTCAGCCTCAATGCGAAGCATTGATAACAGCCCTCTCTGGATTGTGTCTCAACCGGCGATTTATTGCTCGTTACATCACAGATTGGATGCAGGGGAATGTGAGACTTTCGGATAATATGCGTAAATTGGGTTGGGAAACCAGCAATTTGCACAATGCGCTCAAACGCACCTATATTACCGAGCCGGTTCCCAATGACTTGTGGACGGTGTTTTATCCGGCCATTCGGCGGCTGCTCTTTCGTTATTTTTATGAGACACTACCTGAACAAGCTACCGCGCATCATAAGGCTAGTTTGTTCTATCAGAATCGCTGGCATGAGTGGGACGGCACTGATAAGGCAATTGTCCTCTTGGAGAATCTCTGGCATCAGATCGAATATCAGCGTTTATCAGCGGCAGACGAGTTAGTAGCGGGTATTCTACAATTTACCAAAAGTGTTTTTGAATCTGGGCTTAAGTCGAATCTCTATTCACCACAAGAACTGGCCGAGATCATCAAAACGCGCATATCAGAAGATGAAGAATTCCAGAATACGGCACATCAAATTACCCCGCAGTTATCCAATAAACTTTTAGATTTATTATAGGCAGGTGTGGAGGAGCAGGATGAATCACCAAAACATTTTTCCAGTGTATACCCCCAGGCAGGCCGAAGAAGATAAAATCCGAGATTTAATACTGGATGTACAGCGCGATGGGGTTTCTAGAGCTTTATTGCTCTATGGAGATGGCGGTGTAGGAAAATCTTATTTGCTGCGTAACCTCTCTCGGCGTTTGCAACTCAAAGAGGTAGTCTATGTCGGGCCAATTGACATTGACGATTCTGAGTATTGGTCGATCACGAATTTGAGCCGTCATATTGCCGAAGGTCTTGGCCAGGGTGACTATTTCCAGGAATATAAAAACTCTTTGGTGAAAATGCCCAAAATCGAGAAAGCCAAAATAGGGCATGAAACTGTATTGGCACATTTGCGCAAGACCAAAGATATATTTGTGGAAGATTACCAAGATTTTATCGAAAGAAGTGAATTTACCTCTATTTTGATTTTTGATACTATAGAATCTATTCGTGGTACAGATACACTCAATCGTTTGTTGCTGTGGTTAAAAAAACTTCCTCAAACAGTAATTGTTTTGGCCGGGCGGCCAATTGGTAACCGGAATGATCCTGTAGAGCGAGAACTGGATGAGCACCCTAAATTGGATTATAGACATTTGGTCTTAGGTAAGTTCAGTCGGGAAGAAAGTCTGCGGTATTTAGAAGAAAGCCCAGTGATAGAAGTGTTAGAGGAAGAAGAAAAAGAGCGTTTGGCTTTGATGAGCAAAGGGCATCCCTTGTGGTTAGCATTGTCAATTTACTATTTAAGTACAATAGGAATTCCAGAAGAGGTGGAACAACTCGATATCAAGGCTAGTGAAACTAAGTGGCCCTATCAAAATGGTGCCTTGCATGATGCTTACTTGCGACGGTTGGTTATTCCATATCAGGAAAGCGATTTCTGGCATGAAGCTATCTTCCGCCTGGGTATTGTGCGGCGCAGAGTTAGTAAGGATTTATGGAAACAATTGATGAGCGATCGAGCCTTGCCGCTGGATATACCAACTTGGGATGATGCTTGGCAAGAATTGCTTCAATTCCCGTGGGTTAGGCCACGTGCAAATAGTAAATATGTTACTTTGCAGGATGTTTTAGCGGAGGAACTAGCCCGGCGTATTATCCCATATCGGGATTTTGAAAAAGAGCAGCGAACCGCGATGTGGCAGAAAGCTATTATTGATTACAGTGAGCAAATTGTTGAACAAGAAATTGATATCCAGAGGAAAAAGGAAGTGCTGGATAAGGTACTGGCAGATATTCGGTCAGAAGAAATACAAGCCGGATTGCTAAACCAGGTTTTTGATTTGGATAAAGAAAGTTTTGATCTATTCTTGTTGCAAACTACTCAATTATATTATCTGATGCTTTGTGATTACAAGGAAGGCTCCCATCGCTTTCTTGAACTTTTTAAACAGGCTGATCAACATCACCAAATTCGCTTTATGGAACTTTTATGGGCTGAAATACAACGTTTTTTGCCTGGCGAGAGGGTTTTTGACCCGCTTGAAGATATTATTAAACTCGAAATTCAGAGTTTCCATAATTGGTATCAGAAGCATCCTGAAATTCAATTTGAGATTATCACACGTGCCGCAAAGTACTTGTATGAAATTGGACGGCCTGATCAATCTGTGCGCTTGCTGAATTCGCTGTGGGATATTTGTCAAGGAAATCTGGAATGGGAATATCACATTTTACATTTGCGTGGCAATGCCGGAGTGCGGCAACCAGGTTATGTCAAAGATGCACGAGAAGACTTTGAAGGCGCTCTTGAACGCACACGTAACCCAAAAGCTTCAACAAAGTTAAAACTCTTGGAAGGAGAAGCTCTTACAGAGCTGGGATACTATTGTCGTAATACGGGAGATTGGCACAAAGCGGGAGATTGGTATCTGGAGGCCTTGCGTAGAACACCCTTGAGAGAAGACACAGTTGAAGAACTGGCCGTGATTCAATCTCAATATGCTTACGTGCAGGCCTTGCGGGGTTTATACCAAGACGCTCATGACTTAGTGGATAGCGCATTGGAAATTCGGCAAGCGCTGGCTGAACCTCGTTTTGTTGGCATGGCTTTAAGCGTTAAAGGAGAAGTCTTTCGTTACGAACGTCGGTTTGCTCAAGCCTGGGAGGTTTATGATGAAGCTGAAAAGATATTCTCAACTTTGAATAATTGGGGCTGGCTGGGTCTGGTTCGGCAGGAAATGGCCATCTGCCTTTTCCAAGCTCACCAGGCAGAGGTGGTGTTCCCAGGTCATGAGAATGTTGCTGATATGCGCTCTCATGCCCGTGAGTTGGCAGAAGATGCGCTTGATTACTGTCGGGAGTATAGCCGTCGTTCTTATCCTTCTGCTCTTAACCGTACTGGGCGTATTCTGGGGATAGGTTTCGAAGATTATGAGCAAGGGTTGAAATATTTGGCTGAAGGCATTGAGGAAGCTAAAGCTATGGCCGATGGCTGGTTTTGGTTTGCCAATTTGATTGAGTACACAGAGTTGTGTTACAAAGCTTGGGAAGCATTTAAAGATGAAAAATATTTAGGTTGGATTGGTGAGAAAGGATTTGAGATTAAGCATGTCTACCAGGAATACCAGTTTTCTGATCTCCGTGGGCGCTGGAAAATCTTGCAAGGCCAACTAAAAGTACAGCGTGCTTTACAAAACAGTGGTGATGAAAAATTTGATTTACTTAATCAAGCTTTGGAGCATTTTACAATTGGATACCCATTGATTGCATTTGGCTATGTGGGGTCTCATGGGGCTAGTGCATTGGGGCATGAGTTTGATAGATTAGCAGACGTCCTTCGCAAGCTGGATATTGAAACACGTGTTCAATGGTTTGAGTATTTAGATGGCGCCTGGAGTCAGAGAACTGAATCCGTAAGTAAAGATCGACAAGAAGCATCTCTTTTAGCATCGTTAAACCGGATATATCTCAAACTTCAAATTCTCCCTGAGAAAAAGAGGGTATAGATATGAAAGTCGAGTTGGTAAAACGCCCTATTGTGCTGTTCACACTGAATGGGGGAGATAGCCAAAACCTCGCCAATTTTAATCAATGCGACTGCGCCTGCGCCTCTACCCCCTGCCCCACCCTCACCTCCGCTGACCTCACCGGCCCCTGGCGTGTTGCCGCAAACGCCCAAACCTTCCCCCTCCCCGGCGACTGGCAGGGAATGTTCGTACCGGGCGGTGCTGTCCCTCTGGCGGTGCTCAACCAACCCGCCTACCAGCTCTGGACCCGCTTTCAAGAACCTCAAAACATTGAGAGCCTCCAGCTTGAGGAAAATGAGACATTGGCATTAAACGAGTTGGCAAGGGTAGGTTTGCTGCAAACAGCCTCAATCCTCCTAACCCCTAACTCGCAACTCCTAACTCGCACCCCGCATCTCCTAACTCCTACCTCGCCCCTCTCCTCCTGGCTCCACCTCACCGACCGCTGCAACCTAGACTGCGCCTACTGCTACCTCCCCCACCTCCGCGAAGACATGACCCCCGCAACCGCCCGCGCCGCAATATACGCCACCTTCCGTTCGGCGGTGAAGCACGGCTACCAGAGAGTCAAGTTCAAATACTCTGGGGGAGAGCCGCTCTTGCGATTCCCTCTCATCTTAGAACTGCACCAATACGCCCGATCCCTGGCCGACCAGCATGGATTAGAATTAGATGAAGTCGTGCTCAGCAACGGCACCTTGCTCACCGACGAGATGGTTTCCGACTTGCACTCCCGTGGCATGCGCTTGATGCTTTCCTTGGATGGCGTGGGGGAATGGCACGATGTTCAGCGTCCCTACGTCAGCGGACGTGGCAGTTTCAATGACGCAGCCGAAGCCGTGGAGTTGGCTCTCGCTCAAGGTCTCATCCCCGACATCTCCATCACCGTTAGCGGGCGCAACGCCGAAGGCCTGCCGGAAATTATCGCCTGGGTACTGGAGCGCGATTTGCCTTTTAGCATCAACTTTTACCGCCAGAACGATTTCTCGATAGGGCACGAAGACCTAAAATTAGAAGAAGAACAAATCATCGCCGGTATGATGGCGGCCTTCAAAGTCGTTGAGAATAATTTGCCCGAACGCAGCCTCTTGGCCTCCCTCACTGACCGGGCCAACCTTGCCCTGCCGCACGCACGCACTTGCAGTGTTGGAGATAGCTATTTGGTTTTTGACCAGCATGGGCGCGTATCCAAATGCCAGATGAAGATGGATGAGACTGTTACCGACATCAGCGCGGAAGACCCCCTCTCCCTGATCCGCGAAGACCAACGTGGCATTCAAAACATATCCGTTGAAGAAAAAGAAGACTGCCGCGACTGCCAATGGAAGAACTGGTGCACGGGCGGCTGCCCCCTTGAGAGCTATCGCGCCACCGGCCGCTACGACCGTAAATCCCCCAACTGCGCCATCTACAAAGCCATCTTCCCCGAAGTGCTGCGCCTGGAAGGTTTAAGATTGCTCGAATATTTTGTGGAAGCAGATATGATTGGTATGGAGGCCTGAAATGAATGTAATATCTAAAAGTAGCAAAGAAAAAGTTATGTCCCAATACGAAGAGCGTATCATTGACACTCAAGCAGAAATTGACCATGAAGTCCTTCCCAGCTTAGAGCAGTGCCGCTATGAACTAGAAATAATTAAGCGCCTGCACGACAAAGCCGAGGATGAAGAAAAACGGGATGATTGGCGGATACAGATTGATGTCCAAGGAATGATTTTTGGTATGGAAGAATCCCGTCTAGCCGAACTCCAAGCAGACATTGAGCGTTATGAGGCCATCATCGCCGAAATCGAAGCGGATTTAGAGCAAGAGCTTCCCGCACCTTAACCTGTTCCCCCACCTTCTTGATTCTTAGCCCCCGGTATCAAAAACCCCTCTCCAACCAACTTGAGAGGGGTTTTTCTTGTTGCCTAGTCACCTGATTCCTAATCACCTAGTCCCTAGTACATCACGGCGGAAATTCGTTGAGGGTTGTTTCACTACGCTCGAGCAGGATGGCCACATCCTGCGGGTGGAGTACGGGGAAGTGGCCTTCCCCTCAGAGCAAAGCAGATTAACCCTACAAGGACTTCCGCCGTCGTGTACTAGTCCCTAGTCCCTAATCCCTAGTCCCTAGTCCCTGATTCCTGATTCCCTACTTAGCATACTCCACCGACCGCGTCTCCCGTATCACCGTCACCTTAATTTTGCCCGGATACTGCATAGTCTCCTCGATCTGCTTAGAGATTTTGCGGGCCAGACGGGATGCGGCCAGATCGTCAACTTTTGTAGGCCGGACGAAGATGCGCACCTCGCGGCCAGCTTGGAGGGCGTAGCAGTTTTTGACCCCGTCGAATGAGTTGGCGGCATCCTCCAGGGCGCGGACACGCTTCAGGTAGTGCTCCAGGCTCTCCCTCCGGGCCCCGGGCCGCGCCCCTGAGATGGCATCCGCCGCTTCCACGATCACGGCTTCCACGCTTTCCTGCTCCGCTTCGTGGTGATGGGCGGCGATGGCGTTGACCACCAGGGGCGGGACTCCGTAGCGCGCGGCAAATTCGGCCCCGATTTGAGCGTGAGTGCCCTCCACATTGTGATCCATAGCCTTGCCCAAGTCGTGCAGCAAACCGCCTGCCTTGGCAATCTCGACATTTGCGCCCATTTCGGCGGCCAGTACGGAGCAGAGCTGCGCACTTTCCACGGCGTGAGCAAGTTGATTTTGGCCGTAAGATGTTCGGAATTTCAGGCGGCCTAGTTTTTTGAGAATTTCAGGATGGAGGCCAGGGACACCGGCTTCGTAAGCGGCTTCTTTGCCGGCCTCGACGATCACCTTTTCGATATCTTCTTTTTCTTTAGCGACGATATCCTCGATGTGGGCCGGATGGATGCGCCCATCTATGACCAGCTTGGCCATGGCCCGCTTGGCCACCTCGCGGCGGACTGAGTCGAAGCTGGAGAGAGTGACCGCTTCGGGTGTGTCGTCCACGATCACGTCCACACCAGCAGCTTTCTCGAAGGCTCGGATGTTGCGTCCATTGCGCCCGATGATGCGGCCCTTCATATCGTCCGAGGGGAGCGCCACCGTTGAGGATGTCACCTCGTCTACGTGCTCAGAGGCCACTCGCTGGATGGCATCGGCGATCAGTTTGCGGGCCTTGCCTTCCCCTTCCTCCCGGGCTTCCGCCTCAATCTCACGCACAATGCGGGACATGTCGTTCCGCGTCTCTTCTTCTACCTGGGCTAATAGGATTTGGCGTGCTTCTTGGCGTGTTAAGTTGCTGACCTGCTCTAGTTGCTTCGAGGCCTCGGCGTATATATCTTCCACCTGGTTGGCTTTTTTATCAAGAGTGCTTTGCTGTTTGCTCAAGGCGTGCTCGCGGTTTTCTAGCTTTTCTGCCCGACGGTCTAGTTGGTCGCTGCGGCTTTGTAAGCGTTCTTCGTAGCGGCCTAGCTCTTTTCGCCGGCTGCTGGTTTCCTTTTCTGCGGTTTGACGAATTTCTAGCGATATGTCTTGGGCACTCTTCTCGATTTTCGCGGCCTCTCTCTCGATTTTTGCGGCCTCTTTCTCTGCCTCACTGAGAATGGTATTGGCCTTATCTACTTTTTCCTCGTTTTCTTGAATAATCTGATAGTTTTTGACAAAGTATCCAATTACTACACCTATCGCTAGGGTAAAAAATACACTGATTAAAAATGGTATACCGCTCATAGTAACCTCGCTTGTTTAGTTGTTTAGTTGTTTAGTTTCCCAGTTGTTTAGTTTCTTAGTTCTGTGGTTTTGTAGTTCCCTAGTCCTTAGTCCTTAGTCCTTAGTCCTTAGTCCCTAGTCCCTAGTCCCTAGTCCTTAGTCCCTAGTCCCCAGTCCCTAGTCCCTAGTCTCCTAGTCCCTAGTCCTTAGTCCCTAGTCCTTAGTCCCTAGTCCCTAGTCCCCAGTCCCCAGTCCCTAGTCCCTAGTCTCCTAGTCCCTAGTCCCCTAGTCTCCTAGTCCCTAGTCTCCTAGTCCCTAGTCCCCTAGTTCACCAATCTCATCCCAAACTTGCCTGACAACCTCAGCACTGACGCCATAAGAAAACCCGCGCCGGCCCAGGTAGCCGTTCAACTTTTTGCGGAACTCAGGCCATTCTAAGTTTTGTACGCGCCGGAGTTTTTTTTTGGCCACTTTATAGGCCATATCGTGATCGTCAACTTCGGCCAGGACTTCATCAATAATGAGGCGGGGAACACCTTTTTGGCGAAGCTCCACGGCCAGGGCCCGGCGGCTGCGGGGATGAAAGGCGGCCCGGTTTTCTACCCACTTTTCTGCGAAGCGTTTGTCACTGACAAGGGTATTGCCCCGCAGACGTTCGAGTACTTCTTCAATAGCAATATCCGGGACATCGTGTTTGCGGAGATTGCACCGAATCTCTTCCTCGGAGCGTTCTCTATAACTGAGGTAATTGAGCGCACGCTGATAAGCTTTCTCGGTTTCATCCTTGGCTTGCAGCTCTTCTATTTTTTGGCTGCTTAATTCTTTGCCAATTTTGAGCCAGGGAGCAACTGTCCGTGCCACTCCAAAACCGAACTTCCCATCCAAATAAACATTAAGACGTTGGGAATCGCGTTTTTGCGTTTTAATGTCAGTTATTTTAAACATACTATGTACACCGCGACATTGTCTTAAAGCAGTTTAAGAATTTAAACCGTCAGATGAATTCGGAGCCTAAAGTGCGTTATGGCCGAGGCTGTAACCCATTTCAATGGGTTTTGCCCATTAGCTCATGAATTCATTCTTGAGCTTTAAACATAAAACAGCCGTGACCATGCCTCAATGGGCCACGACTGCGTGAAAATGAACTCTATTACGATCTTTGCTAATGCTTAGTGATTAACTTGTATGTCGGGTTAACTTTTAAATGAATACAAACAAACATTAAAGTCGAGAATCTCTTTTCGACTGGGTTTGACATTAAGTTTTTTAAGTGAAACTTGCCTAGAGCAAGTGAATTTATTAACCACTAAAAGTGATTCTGTGATCGTATTTGCGAAGTCGTGGCCGCGGGTGATGAAATAAATCTAAAAACAACACCGCGGTCAATAATCAATTTTACGCCATCGACATAGGCGGTTTGGGCAGTAATTTGCTCCGGAGCATTTGCTCTAGTCTTCCTGCTATGTCCGGATTGTCATCCAAGTAAATCTTCGCTTGCCGCCAGCCTTGTCCGAGGCTTTGCTCTCCGTACCACAACTGAGAGCCGTGTTGGGTAATTATTTTTTCTTTGTTTCCCCAGTCCAGCAGGTCGCCGTTCTTGGGAATGCCCCTATTATACACTATATTGAAAATTGCGCTACTGAAAGGGCGAGAAACCGTATTCTTCGTCACTTGCGCCTCTATCTCTGAGCCAATGATTTCCCCATCATGGTGGAGGTGTTTTTTGATTTCAAGGCCAATGCGGACAGAAGAGTGGAATTTGATACTCAATCCCCCAGGAGTTGTTTCGGAGACGCCATACCCGGCCTTGAGCCTTTTTCGCAGTTGATTAGTGCAAACCAGAGAGGCGTTGTTGCGGCTACAGGCCCGGGAGAGTTCGCGCAGCGCGGTGGGGAGGATGCGGCTGATCTCCCCAGAGGCGGGACGGCTGGAGCGGCTGCGTGCCTCCGCGTTGGAGACGAGAGCGGCTACAGAATCTAGCGCCACAAGATCAACATCCCCCGATACCAGCATCCTCTTGATGATTTGGAGAGCTTCTGTCCCCGTGCGGGGTTGGACCAGGAGCACATTGTCAACGTCTACGCCGCAGCGTTTGGCGTACGCTGGGGAGAGGCTGTGCTCCATGTCAACGAAAACGGATGTGAAGCCGCGCCGCTGCGCTTCGGCAATGATGTGTTGGATAAGGGTGGTCTTCCCCGAAGCGGGCGGGCCGTAAATTTCTGCGATCCGCCCCCGGGGCAGTCCCCCCACGCCCAAAGCGATGTCCAAGTTGAGCGACCCCGTCGGGAAAACTTCCATGCTCAATGCTCCAAAATTCCCTAACATCTTTTATCCTTGTTGATAAAGACTTGATATAATTGAGTGTACCGAATCTTCACGTTTGTTGCAAGTGGCAAATGATGGAAAGCTTTTGAAGAGGATGCAGAGGGTGCAAAGGGTGCAAAGGGTGCAGAGGAGGGTAGAGTAGAGGATGCGAATCTCCCCCGCTCCCTTGCTCCCCTAATCCCTAGTACCTAGTCCCTAGTCCCCCCGGAGACCCCCATGCGTATATGTTTTGTTTGCT
>DAOUWT010000238.1 GCA_030666985.1 Chloroflexota bacterium | reverse complement strand
CCACCGCCCATCCTGAAACTGACTCCCCCAGCATTGGGGGCCGGGGGGCGTATCGGGGTAATCTCCTAGCCAATAACATTGGCCGCCCACTGTCCCTTCGTTAACCACGAGACGGGGGGCAAACACCCAGCGCGCAAGCCCCCCTAACCCCCCAACCTTGGGGGGAACCGCCGCTCAGCCTGAAACGTTCGCCCCCAGAATTGGGGGACGGGGGGCATATCAGGGCAAACACCAAGCGCTCCAGCCCCCCTAACCCCCCAACCTTGGGGGGAACCACCGCCCATCCTGAAACTGACTCCCCCAGCATTGGGGGCCGGGGGGCGTATCGGGGCAATCTCCCCATTAACCACAACCCACTAATGAAAATCCTATTCTGGGCATGTTTGAGCCTCATAGCCTACACTTACCTCATCTACCCTTTTTTCGTCATCATCTGGGGGCGTTATTTTCCACGCAAATCCCACGTCGATGCCGCCCATACCCCCTCAGTTTCTATGGTGGTAATCGCTTACAACGAAGAAGACATACTGGAACACAAAATCGAAAATTGCCTTGGCTTGGATTATCCTCCTGGGAAAATTGAATTCCTCTTTGCCTCCGATGGCTCTACTGACCGCACCGACGAGATATTAAGAGCGTGTCATGCGGAAAATGTTAAACCCTTTCTCTATCCGGAGCGTCGCGGGAAAACCAGCGTTATCAATACCCTCGTCCCAGAAGCCAATGGGGAGATATTAATTTTCTCCGACGCCAATTCAATCTATCAGCCGGACGCTCTAAAAAAACTAGTGCGTTATTTTGCGGATCCCGAAGTGGGGGGCGTATGTGGGCGCCTAGAATTACTTAGCTCTAGTGCTGACCCAGGCGGGCAGGGTGAGGGACTTTATTGGAAATATGAAAACCGAATAAAAGAAGCTGAAGGCGCTATCCAATCTGTGATTGGTGCAAATGGGGCAATCTACGCCATTAAAACTGATCTTTTTCAACCATTACCTACCAAAACTTTGCTCATGGATGACTTTATGATCACCCTTCAGCTTTTACAGCAGGGATACCGGGTTATTTATGAACCGAGGGCTATCGCAACCGAGTCCACCTCCCCGGATATGGAGAGTGAGTTTACGCGCAAAATCCGCATCGCGGCTGCTAATTTTAACGCGCTGCCTTTCATGCTAAAATTATTAACGCCATCCCAGGGATTTAATGCTTTGGCCATATTTTCTCATAAAATACTCCGGTGGATGGTGCCCTTCTTGGGAGGGGGAATGTTATTGTCAAATTTGCTGCTTTTAAGAACAGGGGGCATATATGGGATCATCATCGCCTTTCAGGGGATCATCTATGCGGGCGCTCTCCTTGGCTACCTGGGCGACCGCCTCTTTCGAAATTCAGGGCCGTTTATTCCCTTCTACTACCTGGCCATGATCAACATAGCCTTGTTAATTGGCTTCTGGCGCAGCATAACCGGCACCCAAAAAAAAGCCTGGAAACGTGTTCCCCATTAACCCACTCACCAGGTACGTAACCAAGCTCTACAGCCCCTTTACCCCCCAACTTTGGAGGGACCACCGCTCATCTTGACACCAGACTCCCCCAGAATTGGGGGCCGGGGGGCCGTACTACCAAACGATCAAGCTCTCTTCCACCCCCAACTTTGGGGGGACCACCGCCCATCCTGACACCAAACTCCCCCAGAATTGGGGGCTGGGGGGCGTACTACCAGCGCTCCCGCCCCCCTAACCCCCCAACCTTGGGGGGAACCACCGCTCATCCTGACACCAGACTCCCCCAGAATTGGGGGCCGGGGGGCCGTACTACCAAACGATCAAGCTCTCTTCCACCCCCAACTTTAAGGGCATCATCACCCATCCTGACACCAGACTCCCCCAGAATTGGGGGCTGGGGGGCGATTGAACGTTTAAGCAACGCATCCCGTCTTCCATCCCCTGTCCTCCATCCCTAAAACCTCCAACTGCTAACATCCAAACACCATCTCTCCTAATGCGGCCACTCAGACAAAAAAAACATCTCCAAAAAACCCTCATCATCGGCACAGGCTGGGCTGGAAAGACAATCTTTCGCGCCCTTCATGAATACGCGGAGCAGCAATATGAACTTGTTGGATTTGTCGTTGATAATCCCCAGGACATAGGGAAGGAAATTGAGATCACCTACAACGATAGCAGGGATAGGCTTAATAAACCCAAAAAACTACCCGTGCTTGCAAGTACAGAGAACTATACAGAGATTATTTCCGAGCAAAGGATAACTACCATCGTTTGGGCGCTGACCAATCAACTGAGCGGTGAGTTGTACCAATACCTAGCTGATAGCTTGGTTCACAAGGTAAATATTGTGCCTATGCCTGAGCTTTACGAGCAATTGACTGGTAAAGTCCCCGTGGGGTGTAGCCATGATCATTGGTGGGTGCCCATGCCCATCAAGCACGTTAGCCCACGGGTCATCCCGGCTTTTTTGAAGCGCGTCTTTGATATTTTCTGGGCTTGTGTGGGCTTAGTTTTCTTGATAATTGTTTTCCCTATCATTGCTGCCGCCATTTATCTAGATTCCCCTGGCCCGATTTTCTATGTTCAAGAACGCTTGGGTTTATTTGGCAAGCCTTTCAAGTTATATAAATTTAGGTCTATGATCCCAGATGCCGAAAAAGGAAAACCAATTTGGGCAGAGGAAAATGATCCTCGGGTTACAAAGGTAGGCCGTTTCCTTCGTAAAACGCACATCGACGAATTCCCTCAGTTCCTTAATGTTCTTAAGGGAGAAATGAGCGTGGTTGGGCCGCGCCCCGAACGTTTGGAGCTTGTGGAGGAGGTCGTGCGGGATATTCCGTTTTTCCGTGCCCGGCATGTTGTCAAGCCTGGCATGGCTGGCTGGGGGTTAATCCATCATGGCTACGGGGATTCTGTGGACGATGCTCTGGTAAAATTACAGTACGACTTATACTATATCAAACATCAATCGCTTTGGTTGGACATGGTTATTATCGTTCAAACCTGCTGGAAAACGCTTACCTTTCAGGGGAGATAAATTTGCTTCAAAAAATCCTCAAAGAATACTCTCCTTGGGTTCCGGCAATCTTATGGATGGCAGCGATTTTCTACATTTCATCCCTGTCAGATCCTGTATCTGTTATTACTCGAGTACCGATTGAACCAACAAGCGCTGAGCCTTCACTCTGGGAAAGCATACGTGAACATGTTGTTCATATTACTACCTATGCCGGGTTAATGTTTTGGTTTGTATTTGCCCTAACCAAAGCTAAACTTAATAAAGAAAATATCCACCTACAGATGATTTCGCGAGCATTTTTTGCTACAATGATTTATGCCTTGAGTGATGAAGTACATCAGATCTTTGTGCCAGGACGAGGTTTGGACGGGATCGATTTACTACTAGATGCCGTGGGAGCAGGGATTACGCTTATAGTGATTATGTTCTTGAAACACTTTCAGGTTTAGATAGTAGAAAGTTGAACTTTTGAATGCTCCTCGCCGCGCATCCTGAAACAGACACCCCACCTCATCACCTCGTCCCTCGTCACCCCATCCCCGCATCCCTTCCGCGGGGGGAAAAACCATTCGCCGGGCGGTGGAATTGTGCCAGGACGCGGAGATTACCTACAAAACCATCCCCGGTGTTTATGAGCTTCTGGATGGCAGCGTCAGCGTTACCCAGGCCCGCGAGGTGGGGGTGGAGGATCTCCTCCGGCGTGACACAGTTACCATCGAGAGTCAGGAGGGGCTGGATTACCTGGAGGACGCCGTCGTCCTCGTCACCGGTGCGGGGGGTTCCATCGGCTCGGAACTCTGCCGGCAGATTGCCCATCACGGCGCGTCTCAACTTATCCTTCTCGGTCACGGAGAAAATTCTATCTACAAGATCACCCGCGAATTAACCAATACCCAATATCCAATACCTAATACCCAATATCCAATATCTAACATCCACCCCGTCATCGCCGACATCCGTGACCGCTTCCGCCTCAACACCATCTTCGACCGTCACCAACCCGATGTCGTCTTCCACGCCGCGGCCCACAAGCACGTCCCCCTCATGGAGCAAAACGTGGTCGAGGCCGTCACCAACAACATCCTCGGCACGCACGCCATGCTCCAGGCCTCCCACCTCTTTGGCGTCTCCCGCTTCGTCCTCATCTCCACCGACAAAGCCGTCAACCCCGTCAACACCATGGGCGTCACCAAATCCATCGCCGAACTCCTGGTGCAGGATATGGCCCAGCGTCTGGGGGATTGCTACACCGGCGTCCGCTTTGGGAACGTCCTCGGCAGCCGGGGGAGCGTGGTGCCCCTCTTCAAGCGGCAAATCGCCGAGGGAGGGCCTATCACCATCACCCACCCGGAGATGAAGCGCTACTTCATGACCATCCCCGAAGCCGTCCAACTCGTCCTCCAGGCGGGCGCCCTGGCCGAGGGCGGCGAAATCTTCGTCCTAGCCATGGGGGAACAAGTCCGCATCGTCGAGCTGGCGGAGGAACTGATCCGCCTCTCTGGCCTCGAACCCGAGCGCGACATCGACATCATCTTCACCCAACCTCGCCCGGGGGAAAAACTGAGCGAAGAACTCTTCGCCGAGGGAGAGGAACCCCACCCCACCAAACACGAAAAAATCCT
>DAOUWT010000311.1 GCA_030666985.1 Chloroflexota bacterium | reverse complement strand
CCGACTTTTGCCCCGTTATCGAAGCGGATGTGTTTTGGGCTTGGTCTGCCATATCCGACTCGATCTCAGCCTCGGCATCCGCATTTTTAAGATAATCCACAATCTCTGCGTGGACCACATCCCGCGCCAAGCCATAACGATTGAACTCCCCCAGCGTATAAATGCGCAGCAAGATCGCCATATAATGCTCGTGAAGCGAAGAATTCCCCATCGTGCTAAGCAAATTAAATAAATTGCGCGGCAGAATATCAAAGAGATTCGCCATCGGCAGCCTCCAAAACCAAAATATCCTGCACCGCGCAATTCAAGGTGTCGCATAAACGGGCGAGAGACTTCAAATCAACATGACGTGCCCTCCCGTCATCAAGGCGATAAAGAAAATCCTTAGGCACCCCCGCCCTCTCCGCCAACTTGCGCACAGATACACGCTCCCCTGTTTGGGCTTGTTCCATGCCTAACAAAATGGTAATTCGACCAGAAGTCTCGATATTAGAACGCATGTTCGTATTTTACAAACAAGTGGATATTTTGTCAAGGCATTTGGCGAAGAAAAAAGACAGATGTCATTTTTGCCCATATTCATTTTTAGCATAATCCCTACTTGCTCTCCTGGCCTGCCACCACCGCCCCCGCAAACCCCTCTCCGACATCCAAATCGTAGCAAGCCCAATCTGAGGGATCGCCAGCATATTGGGAGTCCCTCAAAATTTTAGGCTGCGCTGTGGGGGAGACGGTGACATCAAACCCCTTGGGGGAAAGGTGAAAGCCCAGCCCCCGCGCTTTCATATAGGCCTCTTTGCGCGTCCAAGTGGTGAAGAACGCGTCTAAGCGCTGCCCCGGGGGGAGGGCGTAAAAGGCCTCTTGCTCGGCGGGGGAAAATGATTTCGAGACCATGCCGTCTAAATTCTTCAGGGGGCGAATTTTTTCTATATCTATCCCCAGGGGATGGTTCCGTGCAAAAGCGAACACGGCCAGCCCCTCGCTGTGGGCCAGGTTGAAGTGCAAAGCTGACGTCCCGTCAGCCGCCTTCCCCGCCAGGAGCGGTTTCCCCCACGGATTGACCTCCAAGCCCACCTGGCTGGGCGCAACCCCCAGGTATTGCCCCAACCTCTCCCGCAGCATCCCCCGCGCTGCCACGAATCGCCGCGCCGGAGCGGGAAAGCGGTACCCCTCCGCTCTAGCACGCTCATCGGGCGATAATAGTGCCTCCAACTCCTGAAAGCGGCTCTCGCTGACCCGCAGGGACAGCACCCACACATGGATTTCCCCCTCCGATACGTGCATTGCACTTGCATCCCAAAGTGCGTTGCACCTTGAGCTATTGTTTAACTTAATGATTTTCACGTTTCACTCATCACGCATCACGTTTCACTCATCACGTTTTACGTTTCACGAGGTGGAGCCAAATCCCAGTCTAAAGGCAAATCCACGCCCCTGGCCCGCAGGGATTGCACCCGGTACAAGAACGCCGCTCCCTCCATGATTTGCTGGGCTACATCCACCACGCGCCGGTTATGAGGGTCTTCCAGATATGTCCCCCGCACCCAATCGTTGAACGCGCCCATGGACGGACCGCACCAAATTTGGTAATCCATTTTGCGCTCTTCTACGCCATTTATGCTCCAATAGGCCGCCAACCCTAAATACCACCTGAAAATGAGGGTCATCTTGCGTTTGGGATTTTCCTGAGCGCGGGCAATTTGATGCGGGTCACGTTCCCCGAAGAACACTTTACATTCTTCCCACACATCATCGAGGCTTTTTTGCAAAACTCGCTCTTCTAACTTTTTACGTTCATCAGGGGGAATTTCTTCAATGGAGTTGTATGTTTGGTAGATTTCGTATAGGTTCTGAGCACGCATTGGGAAAAGTGTGCCGCGCTTGAGCACCTGCACGTTCACACCCATCTCGAACATATCCGCCGCGGGAGCCATTCTCACGTCTGTCATTTTGGCCTGGGCAAGCAATTTTTTGACGTGTTCCGATGTGCCCGCCTCCAAGCAAGCCTGATTGACCGAGCCAGTCACCACGTAGGCCGCTCCCATCATGAAGGCGCCCAAGGCCGCCGTGGGAGTGCTGATGCCGCCCGCCGCCCCAATCCGAACTGGGACGGGGTACTTATACTCGGCCTGGACTTCGTTGCGCAGGGCTATCAGGGAGGGGAGCAAGTTGACCAGGGGACGGTTATCTGTATGCCCACCCGAGTCGGCCTCCACAGTGATGTCGTCCGCCATGGGAACTTGGGCCGCTAATTTGGCCTGCTGCGGGGTGATTGTTCGTTCCTCAACCAGTTGGGATAGGATTTTCCCTGGGGCGGGGCGCAGGAACCTTCCCGCAACCTCTTGCCGGGATAGCTTGGCGATAATCCGATTTTGGATATTGATCTCGCCCTGGGCGTTGAGGCTCAGCCCCGCCGCACGGTAGCGCACCACACTAGGCGTAAGGCGCAAGTAGGCGGAGGCCTCAATTACGCGCACCTTGTACTTGAGGAATAAATCTACAGCCCCTTCCTCCATGGCCGACTCGCTTGGGCTGTGAATTAAGTTAAAGGCATAGGGGCCATCGGGTAATTGTGCTTGGATGCGCTGGATGGCGTCCTCCAGGCGTTGGGGAGAGAGTCCCCCGGCCCCAAAGGAACCCAGCATCCCTGCCTTGCCCAAGGCGATGACCATTTCTACACTAGAAATGGCGTTAGCCATCGCGCCGGTCATATAGGCATAATCCACGCCGTAGGCCTCCTTGAAATTAGCGTCCCCTAAACCCTGGCCCGAGAATGGGTGTGCCTCCGCGAGCAGGGTTGTACCTTCCTCCTGAGCGGGGACAACGCTCCCCTGGTTGGTCACTCCCACCCTCTCGCCGTCGCTGACGATGCAGCAGGTTTGGTTCAAGTTCCATAATTTAGCAAAGATGTCGCTTTCACTGTAGGCAATGGATTCAATTGGGCCTTGCCATTTTTGTTTTGTTGTAGATTTCATTTTTACCTCTGTATGTATTGGTTGATTGGGGCTTGGGAGACTGAGGTGATTTGCGATTTTATTCTTTTGTCTCGAATGAATTCGAGGCCCCGCGCATTATAACACGCTCCATTTTGGGTGCTTTACACGGGGTAGGGTGATGACCGGGCAATTGCATGTGCATTTTATCCGGGAGGTTGCCGCGTCATCTGGGCGCAAAAGAGCCGCCCATCTTCCTCGCAACGACATTGTTTTTCAGAGAGCTATTTTCCAAATGCAATTGCCCTGGGGTGCGGGCCGACTACAAGACTACCCGACTAACGGTAACCGGTCACATACCTCTGGTAAAAACCTCAAAATATGTCACTCTGAGAGAACGTTTTTTGTGAACGAAGAGTCT
>DAOUWT010000206.1 GCA_030666985.1 Chloroflexota bacterium | reverse complement strand
TAAGTCCGGGTGTTCGTCTTGGAGTGCGCTCAAAATCTCGACCCGCTTGATAGAGTCGATACCTAAATCGGCCTCCATATCCATGTCCGTTTCCAGCATTTCAGTTGGATAGCCAGTTTTATCGCTGACAATGTTCAGCAGAGATTGGGTCAATTCTTCAACGTTGAGTGAGCTGGGGGGCGCGGGCGCGGGGGAGCTGGGGAGCGTGGGTGCTGGGGAGATGGGGGGCGCGGGTGCTGGGATGCTGGGGCGATTCTGGAGTCGGGAAGCTTGCTTCCCATTGTCAGAGCCGCTTGCCTCATTTGCATTCCCATTCTTTGGTTGGATAGCCCTTATATACTCATGAGCATACCCTGCCTGATGCTCCAGGAATTGATGATGCACGCGCAAAGTCTCGCCTTGGTGATTGTGAAAAAGCTCAACGCTCCGAGAAGTTTTTTCCAACATAGATAAGGCTATTCCCATCTCCTCCGCCGAGCCATAATTACCACTCGCCAAATCTTTCTGTTGCTTCATCAACTCCAAGAAAATTTTGGAGTACTCCGCCTGATTGGCGAGATATTGCTCGTGGACGTTCAGAGTCTGCCTCTGATGCTCGAATGACTGGGTTAAACCTTGCTCCAGCGTTCCCAAGCGGTGAGCGTAGCCCTGTCCCGCAGCTTGGCGCTCAGGCCGCATTGGGGGATAGGATGTAGAAAAAGCAACCTCTTTCGGAGGTGCTATTTCATGCTCGGATTTCAGAGAAGAAACTAAATAATCGTCTTTCAAGGCTTCCTCGAAAGAGGATCTAGTTTTCTCACTTAGATAATTACCACCGTTTATTTTTACTACGAATGCCATTGGTTTACTCCTATTTGTGTAATACGCGAAACGTGAAAACGTGAAGCGTGAAAACGTGAAGACGTGAAGACGTGAAATCACGTATCACGTTTCACTTGTCACTCCTCACTCTATACGGGTCAACATCATCCAACTCCACCCCCGCCACGCGGAGCCGCACAACCGCCTCCCTAAATTGCCGGTCGCTCGATTTTTTGCGGCTGGAATTCAAGGCTATGGCTGTGTGGGGTTTGCCTTCTAAAATCTCGTTTACAAGATTAGTAACAATGCGGCGCGGGCCAATCTCTACAAATATCCTCCCGCCCGCCTGGTAGATATTTTCAATTTGTGTCTTGAAAAGTACGGGATGCAAAATATGATTAGCCAAAATCTCTTTTGCCTGGGCATTTTTGCTCGGATAAGGTTCGCCGGTAGTGTTAGAAAAGACAGACAAAGTACTTTTATGGAAATCTACTTTATCCACAGCAACTGCAAACGGTTCTGAAGCGTGCTCCACCAACGAGGTATGAAAAGCCGCCGCAACGGGCAGGGGAGTTACTTTAAAATCCTTATCGTCCAAAACTTGCGCAGCCTCTTCTAAAGCCGCTGTTGGGCCAGCCAAGACCACTTGTTGGGGAGAATTCTGGTTTGCAATAATAATATTCTCGAAGTTTGCCACCTCTGCTTCGATTTCAGACAGAGAACCACTCACAGCCAACATTGTCCCCGCGTCATCAAAATTAGGGTCATCCGGGGGAGACATAGCCTTTCCGCGAGCCTTGACCAAATCCAAAAAGTCATCGTCGCTCAACACGCCCCCGGCCCACAAAGCCGTCAACTCGCCAAAACTGTGCCCGGCTGAGAAATCAGCTTCGAAGCCAGCTTGCCTGAGAATATTGAACATAGCCGCACTCGTCACTCCAATGGCCGCCTGTGCATAATCGGTAGCCCTCAAAGCGGCAGACTGCTCTCGCACACTTTCCTCGTCGAAAGCGGGAATGGGATAAACAACCTCTGAGAGCGGCGACAACCCCTCAGCCACAAAGCGGGCGTTCATGCGCTCGAACATTTCCCGCACGGGCGGAAAATTCATCGCCAACTCCTTGCCCATGTTGAGATATTGCGCCCCCTGCCCGGGGAAAAGCGCCACCACCTTGCCCTGGGCGTCAATACCGGAGGCGCGGTAGCTTATCCCCCGGGGATGCTCCCAGGCCTCGGCGTCGGGTTGCCGTTCGAGGGAGGCAAGCGCACTTTGGAGCATATTCAAAGCCTCGGCGGGGGATTCTGCTACAAAACCCAAGCGGGGGGATGGGGGAGGAATCTCCCCGCTTCGGCCTTGTGCTAAAAGTTGAGCGTAGGCCCCCGCGCCAGCGTCTCCACCCCCTAGGGCCTGGATTGTCTGTTCAGTGAGCGTGAGCAGAGCTTGGGGCGTGTCAGCAAACAAAACCACCGGCTCCACGCTGCCATTAAGTCGATAAGCGCGGTCGTGTTCCGCCGTATACTCCTCCAAGACAACGTGGAAATTAGTGCCCCCAAAGCCAAAGGCGCTCACCCCCGCCCGCCGGGGAGTTTCCGCGTCAGTGCGAATCCAGGGACGGGCTTCGGTATTGATATAAAAAGGCGTCTCCTCAAGTTTGAACTTGGGGTTGGGTTTTTCTACATTGATTGTGGGAGGCAGTACCTTATGATGCAGGGCAAAAGCTGCTTTGAGCAAACTAGCTGCCCCAGCGGCGGCTTTGGTATGCCCAATCTGGGATTTCACGCTCCCCAGGGCGATGTGTTGTTTTTCTCCGGTCTGGTCATCGAAACCCAGTTTTAAGCCCTCCAACTCAGAGGGGTCGCCGGCTATTGTCCCCGTGCCATGCGCCTCAATCAACCCTATCGTTCCAGGTTCCACGTCCGCTTCCTGGTAAGCACGCTGAAGGGCTAGGGCTTGCCCCTCTGGACGGGGAGCGTAAATGCTCTTGAAACGTCCATCGCTGGAAGAACCTATCCCCCGGATAACGGCGTAAATGCGGTCTCCATCCCGCTCGGCGTCTGCCAAACGCTTCAGGAGCAGCATCCCCAGGCCCTCCCCCACCAACATGCCATCCGAATCGGTGTCAAAGGGACGAGATTGCCCCTGTTTGGAAAAGGCGGGGGTTTTGCTGAAGCATAGGTAGGTAAAGGGGGAATTGTCGGTATCTACTCCGCCGGCAATCATCATGTCGCTGCGATATTCGACGAGTTGGCTGAGAGCTACTTGCACCGCTGCCAAGCTGCTGGCGCAAGCTGCGTCTATACTGGCGTTCATGCCGCCCAGATTTAGACGGTTGGCAATTCGTCCTGCAACGACATTGGGCAATAAGCCTGGAAAGGAGTTTTCATTCCATTCCACATAAGCTAACTTTATCTTTTCTACAATGTGTTCCGTGTCTTCGTCGGAAAGGCCGCTGCTTTTGAGAACCTTTTCCCAAATGGGATACTCTAAGCGAGAGGCGAGGGGTTTGAGCATTTTCAGGCCGCCAGAGACACCCAATATAACGCCCACTCGCTCACGGTTAAATTCGCGGTCTTCGCCATAGCCGGCGTCTGCCCCGTAACCGGCGTCTGCCCCGTAGCCGGCGTCTGCCCCGTAGCCGGCGTCTGCCAACACGTCGCGGGCCACAACAAGTCCCAAAAGCTGAGATGTGTCGGTGACTTCTAGAATGTTGGGGGGGAGGCCAAACTCAAGGGGATTGAAGTCAATGTCGGGAATGAACCCGCCCATCTTGCAATAAGTCTTGTCGGGAGCGGCAGGGTCAGGGTCATAATAATCGTCAATGTCCCAACGGGAGGGGGGCACTTCGGTGATGCCGTCTACTTTGTTGAGGATGTTTTCCCAGTATTGGCGTGCATTGACCGCCTTAGCGAATATTCCGGCCTGTCCAATGATGGCGATAGGGGTATCTGAAAGGGTTGTCATATAAGTGTTTCCTTGGATAATGTGAGTGATGAGTGAAACGTAAAACGTGATGAGTGACGAGTGAAACGTGAACTCGCGCAACACGCAACACGCATCACGAACTCCGATATTCTACAGTCAGCACCCCGGCCACGAGGATGATTTTCACTAAATCTCCGATAATGAAGGGTGCAAAACCCATGGGAAGGGCAGCTTCTGCGCCAATGTAAAGCGCGAGCCAGGGCAGTCCTATGAGATAAATGGCGAGATTGCCCAGCACGAGGGCCGCAATGGTGTTGGGGATGCCTTTGTTCCAGCCATGTTCCATGAACCAGCCCACGAGATAGGCCGCCAGAACAAAGCCTAATAAATAGCCACCCGTTGGCCCTAAAAGGGCGGGGAGACCGCTTTTCCCGCCGGCGAAGACGGGCAATCCCATAAAGCCTTGAAATAAGTAGAGTGCCACGGCGTAACTTCCCAAACGGCTTCCTAAAAAAGCTCCAGTCAGCAAAATTGCCAAAGTCTGCGCCGTAACTGGCACGGGGCTAAAGGGGATGGGAATGTTAATTTGTGCGCTAAGAGCAATGAATAATGAAGCCATGAGTACCAGGGTTATATTCCAGGTTAATGATTTTTGTTTACTTGAAGAAAAGATGGTCATATTTGTCTCCCAAAAAGTGAAACGTGATGAGTGATGAGGTGATGAGTGTGTTACGCCACTCGCCACTCCCTCCCTACACCGCCACACGCGCCAAGAGGTCGTTTTTCTCGACTTGCGCCCCGGATTTCACAGGTATCAAATCCACATATCCAGCGCGGGGAGCCCGCATCTGCATTTGCATCTTCATGGCCTCTTGGATGACGAGCACATCGCCTTTTTTGACGCTATCGCCTTGTTTCACCATCACGTCCACGATGAGGCCGGGCATGACCGCGTTTATCTCACCCGTGTGCGTGCCGCCATTCCGGCGGCGGCCCCGCCGGTGGGAAGGTATCACCTGTGCATGGGCGCGTCGCCCCTCAATGAGAATTTCATAGTCCTCTGGTGACTGGGCGCTCATGTATACATTGTGATGCTTGTTTCCATTTGTCAATTTGTGTAGGCCGTTGTTATCCAGGGATGCCAGACCACATTGGATAAATTTGCCATCTAGCATCACTCCGGCGTCAGTTACTTTGATTTTGTATTCACGTTCGCCAACTAAGACATTGTATTGGGACATACATTCTCCTTTGGTTACTCCTCACTCAATGTCATTAAGATAAGGGATCATGTCATTTCGAACGGAGTGAGAAATCTTTCCGTCGTAAGTAAATGGTAG
>DAOUWT010000014.1 GCA_030666985.1 Chloroflexota bacterium | reverse complement strand
CTGGCCGCGGCATTCAACAATATGCTCGATACCTTGCAGGCTACCCAGGATCAACTGGTGCATAAGGAGAATCTGGCTGCTCTCGGTCAATTGGCTGCTGGTGTGGCTCACGAACTCAACAATCCGCTGGCTACCGTGCTGTTATACGCCGATATTTTAAAACGGGAATGTGCCGAAGATGACTCTCATTGCGACGACCTGGAAACCATCCTCCGCGAGACCAACCGCTGTAAGACCATTGTGGCCGCCCTGCTTGACTTTGCCCGCCAGCACCAGGTTGAGGCTCGGGTACTTGATCTCAACGCGCTGATCCAGACCATCATCGAGATCGAGGGCAAACATGCCATCTACGAAGATATCAGCATTCACACCGATCTGGCCCCTGACCTGCCAGAAATTCAGGCCGACCCGGCCCAACTCCAGGCTGTATTCATCAATTTGCTGTCGAACGCCGCGGAGGCCATGCCGGTAGGCGGGAGGATCAACATCAGGACGAGGCCAGGCCCAACCGGGATGGTGACCATCGAGGTCGAAGATACTGGAGAGGGCATCGCTCCCGAAAATCTGCCCAAAGTGTATACCCCTTTCTTCACCACCAAACCGATCGGGAAAGGCACCGGCTTGGGATTAGCGATCGTCTATGGGATCATCAAAATGCACCGAGGTCAGATCAACACCCAAAGCCAGATTGGGGAGGGGACAACTTTCACCATCCAATTGCATGTCCGCCTGCCTAACCATGGCGCGGCAATACAACGCTCTAACAAAGCATCCAACCGAAATTTGATTGGATGACAAAAGAATTCTGGCAGGAAAGTGAGCCATGAACAACACAAAAATTCTAGTAATTGATGATGAGATCAGCATCTGTGAGGGTATCCAACGGGCGCTGACTCCGGAAGGGTACGCCGTCGAGACAGCGTTCAATGGGGAAACGGGACTGCAAAAAGTTCAGGCCAATGGCTACGGCTTGGTACTCATTGACGTGATGATGCCCGATGTGAGCGGCATCGACCTGATTGCATCCATTCACGCCTACGACCCTGAAACCGTATGCGTGATGATCACCGGGTACGCAACCGTAGAACTGGCGGTGAGGGCCATCAAAGAGGGGGCTTACGATTTCCTGTCCAAACCTTTTTCGGTGGATGCCCTGCTCCTGACGGTTAACCAGGGCCTCGAGCGGCGCAGGCTTTCCCTGGAGGCCAAACGCACCCAGGCCGCCGAGGCCGAAGCGTGCCGCCTGGCTGAAGAGACATCCCGCCTGGAGGAGCTAGACCGCGCCAAGCGACAGTTCATCCGCCTTGTGACTCACGATCTCCAGTCACCGGTGTCTGCCATCCAGAATTATCTCGAACTCATCCAGCAGGGATATATCCCCCCGGAAGACCAGCCCGAAATCATTGCCAAGTGCCTGACGCGCACGCAAGAGGAGATTGATTTACTTGCCGATTTGTTGGAATTGGGACATCTCGATGTTATCGATGCGTTCAATATGGCAGAAGTCCGGCTGGGCGAAGTCCTCTATGCCATTGTGGATGACTTTAAGGGACAGGTCACGCAAAAAAGCATCCAGTTTGAAATCGAGGCGGGGGAGGATATCCCCGTGGTGATTGCCGCCCCCGAACAGATCAAGAGCCTGTGGCGTAACCTGGTCAGCAACGCCATAAAATACACCCCCGAAAACGGCTCCGTGACCGTTCGCCTGCACGCCGAGGGGGGCAGTGTCATCGGTGAGGTGCAGGATACCGGGATCGGCATCCATCCCGAAGACCAGGAACGCCTGTTCTCGGAGTTCTTCCGCGCCAAAAACGCTAAAGAGCTTGGCATTCGGGGAACTGGCTTAGGGTTGGCAATCGTCAAACGGGTGATTGATGGACTTGAAGGGGAAATTTCCGTCGAGTCAATAGTGGGCAGCGGTTCAACTTTTAGGTTTGCGATTCCCGTCCATGGCGGTTAGTATTCCAGCCAAAATACCAGAGACCAAAGTGGCGGCGGTGAGCATCAAAAAAGTGATCTGAAACACACAAAGAACATCTAAGCCCTAAAAGGTACTTGCTCAAAATGTTAGTGGTGCATTGGGTGCGTTGCACCACGAGTCTGCCTACAAAACCGAAGTGCAATGCAGTTCTACCACTTTTGGGGGATATGGGAGAGGTAGAACATGGTGGGACACGTTCAACGCTGGGGCAGGGTTTGCGCCTCGTGGACAGGAATCCGGGCCAGGGGGGGCGTCCCTCAAATGCGGGAGCGTATACTGAACCTGTCAGGTCTGAACCGTGTACCAACACACTTTCATAAACACTCCCCTGCTGTAGCACTTGACGCTTAGCGTATTGCGCTATACAATACGGGCATGATACAGTCTTTCAGAGACAAAGAAACCAAAAAGGTGTTTTCGCGAACCTATTCGAGAAAGCTGCCGCATGATATTCAGCAAAGAGCTTATCGCAAACTTCGTATGCTGCATAATGCAGTGAATATAAACGACCTGAGAATCCCACCTGGAAATCAATTAGAAAAATTAGGCGGTGATAGGACTGGAGAACACAGTATTCGTATAAATAAACAATGGCGAATTTGCTTTGAATGGCAAAATGACGATGCTTATCGTGTTGAGATTACAGATTATCACTAACATAAAGGTAAAATACAAAATGACAGAGATAAAATTAAACCCCGTCCATCCTGGCGAAGTGCTGTTAGAAGAATTCCTGCGACCAATGGATTTGAGTCAAAATCGTTTAGCCATAAACATTGGCGTAGACGCCCGCCGCGTCAACGCCATCGTTCTTGGAAAACGAAGTATCACTGCAGATACGGCTTTAAGATTATCTCGTTTTTTTGGAACCTCAGCTCAGTTTTGGATGGGATTACAAAGTGATTACGATTTAGACGTAGCCGAGGATGAATTAGGAAGTCGTTTAGAACAAGAAGTTCTCCAATACGAAATGGTTGGATAAAATAGCTCTGACTTGTTTCAGAATTTCAACGCGGAGGTATTGAGCACTCTTTAGTGATATATGTTAATGTAGTGGAGGCTTAGATGCAGGTAAGGAACCGATTTTTGGTAATACTCGGCTTAGTTCTTATGTCTAGCCTTTTGATTGGGCCAGCGTTAGCCCATGAGCTTGTCGAAACAGATAACAAACCACCAGCCAATTTCATTAAGTTAAGATAAGTGTCTCTCAAAGCTGATCGAGGCGGAACCGCGTTCCGCCGGACTCTATGGGTAAAACTCACCGGAACACGGTTCCGGTTCGATCATGGGGAAGTGAATAGCTCCTTGTCTTAATGACATTGAACCACCAGCTTAACCTATGTAGGAGGCAATAGATGAAACGATACGGATTATATGGTCTAGCCGGTGCGGGAATCGCGGGCCTCATTGGAGGGGTATGGTGGCTGCTTGCCCAGCCCGCCGGAGAAGGATATGGCCCATCCTTTTTCATTTCCACCGGCATCTTTTTGCTCATTTTTGCCGCCATCAGCTTGCGCTGGATGCACGAAACGGCTGCGGCACTGCTGGGCGCGGCGGCTGTTTGGCTGGTTCACTATATTGGCGGCGCATTCTTCCCTGCCCTGCATATCATCAACTTTGAAGAATCTATGACTTTTGTGGACTGGAACGTCATCTGGCTGATAATGGGCATGATGATTTTTATGGCCATGTTCAGCGAGACCGGAGCCATCAACTGGGTGGCCTTCCGCGCTTTTCGTATGGCAAAGGGCAACGCCTGGCTGTTGGGGATGGCCCTGTGCCTGCTCACCGGCGTGATTTCGGCTTTTCTCAACAACGTGACGGCCATCTTGCTCCTGGTGCCGTTATCCATCCAGATCGCTCAGACGGTAGGCGTCCATCCCTTTACTTACGTGATCCCCGAAGTGCTGGCCTCCAACATCGGCGGCGCGATGACTATCATCGGCGACCCGCCCAGCACTATCGTCGGCTCGCACCTGGGGCTAAGTTTTGTCGAGTATCTGGTCAATATGGCTCCCATCGCCATCCAGTGTATGATCCCCTTTTTGATCGTAATAAGCTGGCTCTATCGGCGCGAGTTTGCCGGGGCTAAGAAGGAGTTCTCTCCCACGCTGGTGGCCCAACTAGAAACTGGCGCCCGCATTACCGACGTCACTTTACTATGGAAAGCGGGATTTGTGGGATTGCTGATGATGATCCTGTTTTTTACCGGAGATTTATTCGGTGGGATGCCGCCAGCCGTTATTGCCCTGAGCGGCGCGGCTATCCTGGTCGCTTGGGTGCGGCCTGATATGCACCGCATGTTGCACGAAGTGGATTGGACTACACTGATATTCTTTATCGCTATTTTCGTTATTGTTGGCGGGCTTGAGGCCACGGGAGTCATTGCCTGGATAGCCGGGATCATCGGCAATCTGGCCGGAGACAACCTTACACTAGCAACAATCTTGATGATTTGGATACCAGGCGTCGCTTCAGGGATCGTGGCTAACATCCCCTTCACTGTTGCGGCCCTCCCGATTGCTGACTTTTTAAGCGCTACTATTCCCGGCGCTGGGAATAATATCTTATATTGGTCACTCATCTTGGGCGCCGACCTGGGGGGGAACTCCACTATCTTGGGATCCGCAGCCAGCATTGTTGCAGTCGGCTTGTTGGCTCAGGCCGGTTACCGTCTCAGCTTTGGGCGCTTCATGCGGGATGGCGTACCGGTGGTGATAGCCACCCTTTTGTCAGCAACGGTGTGGTTGCTGGTTCGATATTAAGGAGGAAGAACATGGGCAAGATTTTATGTGCCACACGTGGAGGCGAGGATAGCTATCCCACTCAAGATGCCGTCATCGCCCTGGCAAAAGAACGAGGCGACGAGCTGGTTTTTCTCTACGTTGCCAACATCAGCTTTCTGAACCAGATGGCTGCTCCCTTGGTGGTAGACGTAGAATCGAGTTTAGAAAAGTTGGGCAAATTCCAACTAGTGATGGCCCAGGAGCGGGCCGCGGCCCAGGGTCTGGAGGCCCAGACCATTGTGCGCCAGGGGCAGTTACGGGTAGAACTGGCTGCGGCGGCAAAAGAGATCGGCGCGACCCTTATTGTGTTAGGCGGTTCCCTGGGGCCAGAGGCTGTCTTTGAGGATGCCGCCCTCAAAGCCTTTGCCTCCGAGATCGAGGATGAGACAGGCATCGAAACTCGCATTATTTAATGCTTACCAGTGAAACGTAAAGCGTGATGCGTGAATTACTCGGTCACGTTTTACGCCTCACGCCTCACTTTATTCTTACCCCCGTAGCTTCCTAGAGATCCACAAAATATTAGCCTGACCACTGAGAGGTTTCAGCGGATGTGTCCGCGACCTCTTTGGGGTCAGGCTTATATTTGGAATTTGGCAACCGCTAAATAAAAACAGCCGGCGAGACACGAAAACGTCTGGCTAAGGCTCGTATTTGGCGCACGTTTAATTCTCTTTTCCCGTTAAGGATTTCAGACACAACCCCCTGGGAACCGACTTCTTGTAAATCAACCTGCCGCAAATCATGCTCTGCCATCAGGTAACGCAAAACCTCGGGACCGCTGGCTAGCGGCATGTGATAATTCCTTTCCTCATACGCATGAATCATTGTTCCCAACGTATCCAGAAATTCATACATGGGGTGGTTTTCATCCGTGCCAATCTCATCAATCAGCCCGTTCATCTGCTCGACAGCCCGATCATAATCTCTTTCAGTGTGAATTGAGAGATATGGGCGGACAGCAGTCCAGTGCGGTTGAATTTGTTGAGTCATAACAGTCATTTTTTCCATGCTCCTTTATCGTACTCCGAATGCGTCAGGACATGACGAATATAAACTTTGCTGCGGTTGAAATGTATTGAAGCAATCAGTCGATATTTATTTCCACCAATGTTAAAGACGATTAAATCTCCGACTTTATCAGCCTTTGGAAAAGTAAGTCTTAATTCATTGAAACTACCAAAATCAGTTTTCTGCATTATTTTAAACCAGCGCGAAAGTCGGCCTTTACTATCTGGATGACCTTCCCAAAATTGTCGAAGCGCTTTTCGTGAGATGATGTGCATGAAAATATTTTATCGCATAATGAGATGCAACACAAGGTGTATGTGCCCAATCTTCGTTTGATTCCCTTCCCTCCGCGTGGTAAAATCTCAGTGGTTCGTTGTTGCCTTGCCCGTGAAGTGCCTGTTGACAAGACTAGTGGGTATCGGCGGAAGTCCTCCGATAGTTAATCTGCTCCGCGGGGATCGCCAGATCCCGCCTGAAACGGTGATTATTCCTCTAGTGACAAGTTGTAGCTCAGGATCTGCCGATCCTTCGCGAGCGTAAAAAAACCTCAGCGGATTTCCGCCGCACACCACTAGCTAGAGAAGCTTAAGAACTCAGCAGGCAAGTTTTAATAGTTAGAGAACTACAAGATTTGAATCATCACACGCACCACGCATCACGTTTCACTCTTCACGTTTTACGTTTTAGTACAAGTTAGGAGTATAAAAAATTATGAAATCCCAAATTAGCACCTTTGCAACCAAAAAGGGGCTTGCGCAAATGCTCAAAGGCGGAGTGATCATGGACGTAGTTACCGCCGAGCACGCCATTATCGCCGAAGAAGCGGGAGCGGTGGCTGTCATGGCCCTGGAACGTGTCCCCGCCGACATCCGCGCCCACGGCGGCGTGGCCCGCATGAGCGATCCCCAGATGATTATCGAAATCATGGAAAGCGTCTCCATCCCCGTCATGGCCAAAGCCCGCATTGGGCACTTCGTGGAAGCCCAGATCCTGGAAGCCCTGGAAGTGGACTACATTGACGAATCCGAAGTCCTCACCCCGGCGGATATGCACCACCACATTGACAAACATGCCTTCAAAACCCCCTTCGTGTGCGGCTGCCGCAACCTGGGCGAAGCCCTGCGCCGCATTGGCGAGGGCGCGGCCATGATCCGCACCAAGGGCGAAGCTGGCACGGGCGACGTAGTAGAAGCCGTCCGGCACGCCCGCGCCGTGTGGGGCGCGATTCGCCGCCTGCAAAATATGCCCCCCGAAGAGCTGATGGCCTACGCCAAAGAAATTGGCGCACCTTATGAGCTGGTCAAAGAAACCCGCGAATTGGGACGCTTACCCGTCGTCAACTTTGCCGCCGGCGGAATCGCCACCCCGGCCGACGCAGCCCTGATGATGCAATTGGGCGTAGATGGTGTGTTCGTTGGTTCCGGCATCTTCAAATCTGGAGACCCCGCCAAACGCGGAGAAGCCATTGTCAAAGCCGTGGCCCACTACAATGACCCCAAAATCTTAGCAGAGATCAGCCGAAACCTGGGCGAAGCCATGGTGGGGCGCAACGTCTCCGAACTCCCCGAAGCAGAACAACTTGCGCGGCGTGGGTGGTGAGGCGGGGATTAGGGACTAGGGAACTAGGGATTAGGGACTAGGAATCAGGGAACAGGAATGCACTGAAAACTGAACACTGAATACTGACAACTAATGACTAAAAGACTAAAGACTAAAATCGGCCTCCTTGCCCTCCAAGGCTCATTTAGAGAGCACATCGCCATACTCAAAAAAATTGGCGCAAAGACAGTGGAAGTCCGTCTTCCCGAACAATTAGAAGGGATTGACGGCCTCATCATCCCCGGTGGAGAATCGACCACGATTGGCAAATTGGCCGTGGATTTTGGCCTCTTGGAAAAGTTGCGTGCCTTCGGACGCGAAAAAGCCATCTGGGGCACCTGCGCTGGGGCGATCTTCCTCTCCAAAGACTCTTTTCAAGCCGCTCACCGCCAGCAGCCCTTGCTGGAATTGATGGACATCACCGTAGAACGCAACGCCTTTGGACGCCAGATAGCCAGCTTCGAGACCGACGTGGAGTTCCCCGCCCTGCGAGAAATCTCGCCCGATGAGACTCCCTTCCACGCCATCTTCATCCGCGCCCCGCTGATAGCCTCCGTGGCGGGGGACGCCGAAATTCTCTCCACCTTGCCCGACGGGCGCATCGTCGCCGCGCAGCAGGGCCGCCTCTTGGCCACGGTCTTCCACCCCGAACTCACCGGCGATGACCGCGTTCACCGCTATTTCTTGAGCCTTGTAGAGTGAAGCGTAAAACGTGAAACGTAAGATTCACGCATCACGTTTCATTGGAAACGCCATGACATCCTAAAAAGTCCAATATTCCCACTATGTCCCAAAAATTCACCTGGCAAGACATCCCAACCCTGCCGCGTTATCATAATCGGCAAGTTTTTCTCGACACTTCTTTGGCTCTCACCTACGCCCCAGGAGTATTGTCCAGCGTCTTGCAATCTTTGCTAACGCGGGGCATGTGCGTCTCGGTTCACCACGCTGGCATAATAGGGCAGGTGTGCCATTCGGCCCACAAGACCTCCGCGCGACTGGCTTTCGTAGCCCCCCAAAGCGCTCTCGCGGACCCGGGGATGATGGATTTACTGACCCATCTCAGCCAACAAGCCGGGGAGATGGGCGCCTTTCGGGTTTTGGTAGAGGTGGAGGAAGGAACCCCGTTGGTGGATCACCTGCGGCGGGCGGGATTCAACTCTTATGCGCAGCAGCGCGTGTGGCGTTTTCCGGCCCGGGGGTGGGGCGATTTTCACCAGGAGGCGTGGAAACCCGTTTCGGCACGGGACTTGGGCGACATACATACCCTGTACCAAAAACTTGTCCCCGGCGAAGTGAAACGCATAGAACCTCCCCCCACGGCGGCGGACCTGCGGGGCCTGGTTTT
The DNA here is from genome assembly GCA_030666985.1 of Chloroflexota bacterium. Lineage (GTDB taxonomy): Bacteria > Chloroflexota > Anaerolineae > Anaerolineales > UBA11858 > B10-G9. Next base: position 11,060 of record DAOUWT010000014.1, on the reverse strand, counting down.
CCACCACGAGGGGAAACTGCACGGTTATGCAGCCGCTCAGTTTGGACCCAAAGGCGTATTGTTAGATGTGTTGTTGGATCCCTCCCAGGACGAGCACCAGGCTCATTTAACGGCCATCCGCTCCAACCTCCCCATCCACCGTTCACAAGCGGTTTACGTTCGGGTTAGGTCCTACCAACAAAAGCTGGGGACGGCGCTGGGGGGCCTCACCACATCCCCCACATCCACCCAAATAGTTATGGTAAAGCGCTTGGCCATCCACCACCAGGTCAGACAAACTTTCAAGCTCCCCGTTTTAGAGCAGCAGCCCGAAGCGTCTACTCCCATTATTAGTTCAGAATCAGGGATAGTTCACAATTAAGTTTGCACTTTGCTCTAGCCGCAGTCCACGGCGGCGGGGACGCCGCTTAGAGCGTGAAAAAATGTAAAGTTAATTATCGTGGTACCTGAACCATCTCCAGAATCAAATTTATAAACTATGTCCAACCATCATATTACAGATAATTTAGAACCGCTCCTTGCAGTTTTGCCAGCAAAGATCACGCAAGCCATAGCGACAGCCGGGGATAAAGAAGACCTCATCGAAGTAATTTTAGATTTGGGACGCATTCCTACGGCGCGTTTTGCAGATGTGGAAGTGGAACTTGGCCTGGAAGAGGTCACGCGGGCCGAGATTGATCACGTTGTGAAGGGGATTAGCGAATTCGACGACGATAATCGGGCCGGGATAGAGCGCACCCTGCACCGCATTGCCGCAATCCGCAACCGGACCGGGGATGTGGTGGGCCTGACGTGCCGGGTGGGGCGGGCCGTTTACGGAACCACAGAGATCATCACAGATCTGATAGAGAGCGGGAAGAGTTTGCTCCTGCTCGGCCGCCCCGGCGTGGGGAAGACGACCATGCTGCGTGAGGCGGCCCGCATTTTGGCGGAGAGCAAGCGCGTGGTAATTGTCGACACCTCGAACGAGATCGGCGGAGATGGCGACGTGCCGCATCCTGCTATTGGCAGAGCGCGGCGCATGCAGGTGGCAGCTCCCCCTTTGCAGCACGAGGTGATGATCGAGGCGGTTGAGAATCATAACCCCGAAGTGATCGTGATTGACGAGATTGGACGCGAATTAGAAGCTCAGGCGGCCCGAACCATTGCCGAGCGGGGCGTGCAGCTAATTGGCACAGCGCATGGTAATTCCCTTGAAAATTTGCTCATCAATCCCACTCTGGCCGACTTGGTGGGAGGGATTGAGTCGGTCACTCTCTCCGACGAGGAAGCCCGCCGCCGGGGAACGCAGAAGACGGTTTTGGAACGCCGCTCTCATCCCACTTTTCATGTCCTGATCGAGATTCAGACCCGCGACCGTTTGGCTATTCACAAAGACGTGGCCGCCGCGGTCGATTCCATGCTGCGGGGCAGTTTGATGCTTCCCGAAATTCGCTCCCGCGCAGAAAGCGGGGAGATCAAGATCCAAAAATCCCCCACGCAGCCCAAGTTGCAAAAAACTTCCCAGGGGATTTTGCGCCAAGGTGATTATCAGCCTCCTGCTTTTCAATATGAACATCCTCGCGAGGAATTAGAAAATATTGACATTTTCCCCTATGGCATTGCCCGAGACCGCTTGAGCAAGGCGGCCAAAAAACTAAAAGTGCCCATCACAATCCAGAAAAAGATCAAGGAATCGGATATTGCTGTTACTCTAAAACATCACTACCGAAAGAACCCCCAGCCGATCATGGAAGCCGAGAAAAGGGGGCTGCCAATTTATGTCTTGCGGTCGAATACCTCGATCCGTATAGAGCGTTTTTTGCGGGATTTGTTCAACTTGAAGGATGATTCCTTCTCTCAAGAAGAGGAGCAGGCCCTGCAACAGGCGCAAGGAGCGATTCAGGCCGTGCTCAACGGTGAAGGCTGGGTGGAGCTTGAGCCAGCATCTTCGTACATCCGCCGTTTGCAGCATCAGATGGCGCGGCAGGCGGGTTTGACCTCGCATTCTTATGGGAAGGATCCTAATCGGCGGGTGCGGATTTTGAGGGAGTAATTCAAAATCTCGCACACATGCTGTATAATATTAGGGGCTTAAAGAAAATATGGGTCTCTAGTAATTCACGGGGTTCCGAATGAGTTTCTGCTCGGAGGGGAAGGCCACTTCCCCGCACCCCGCCCGCAGGATGTGACCATCCTGCTCGATCGTAGTGGAATACTGCAATCCAAAGCGAATACCCTGTGAGATCCCAACGAGCCAGAAATATTTATTATGAGGGTTTTCTATGTCAGGACAATTCATCGCTATTGAGGGAATCGACACAAGTGTGCTTAACGGGCAAGCTGAAAAACTAGCCCAATATCTTCGTGACAACAAAGAAATCAATGTTGTTGTCACACGAGAGCCATCAGATGGGCCAATTGGTGCACAATTACGCCTTTTACAAAATGAAAGATTGGAAATGCACGAATTAGCAAAGGCGGCATTGGCTTTAGCTGATCGCTTAGATCAACTGAACAGGGACGGGGGTATACTTAGTGACTTGCAGGATGGTAAATATATTATTTCGGCTGGATATTTACTCTCTGCCTTTGCATACCAAAGCGAGATAGCACCTCTTGAGTGGCTTATGGATATTAATAATGCCTATTTCTGCAGATGGCCAGATATTACTGTTTTCATAGATACCCCTATGGATTCTTATCTTGCAAGACGTGTAAAAGAAAGCGGCTTTGAGAGTGAGGAAGTAGACCATGACCGCACTTTTTTTGAGCAAAGAAGAAAAAGCTTTTTAGAAGTCATCAAAACCCTTAAAAAGCAAGGAATGGAAATTGCCACCATAGAAAATGATAATCCGACAACAATCCATAATAAATTCAAAAAGATTATTGATCAGCAATTGGAGGAGAGCAACCAATGATTAATAATCCTGGTCCGGGAAAATTAATTGCGTTAGAAGGTTTAGATGGCGCAGGTACGACTACCCAGATGGGGCGATTGGCTGAGTACTTATATAGATATCAAAATATCTCTGCTTGGACGACGCGAGAACCCAGCGAGGGGCCTGTGGGGGCACAAATTCGTGCTGCTCTTACGAAGAGACTTTCGATGAAGAAGAATGCCCTTGTTGCACTTTTTGCAGCAGACCGTCTAGACCATTTATATTCGAAAAATGGCGTAATAGACCGCTTAAAGCAAGGGCAGTGGGTTATCATGGATCGTTATTATCTTTCATCTTTTGCCTACCAAGCCTTGGACATGAATCACGATGAGAAAGGTTGGCTGTATAAATTGCACGATTATTGTATTCAACCTGACATTACCTTTTTTATTGATGTACCAGTGAAAGTAAGCCTCACACGCATAGCCCTAAATAGAGGTTTTCACTTTGAACTTTTTGAAACTGAAGACCAATTACAAAGAGTGCGGGATCAATATCATAGAGCGATTTCTGGACTACGGAAAAATGGGGAAAATATTCATATTATCCCTGGCACTCAACCAGCTAAGGATGTGCAAAAAAATCTAGTAAAAAGACTAAAAATCTTCTTGAGTCCAGATTTTCTAAACCAAAAAGAAGAAGAACGCATTTGGAAATGGAATGTTCTAAGAAACATTCGTCAGCGTGCTGAAGAAGAAATTAATCTAACTTATGTGGGGAGCAAAGACATTCCTCCACTAAGATTACTAACAAAGCCTGGAGGTCATCAAGGCTTATATCAACTCGTTTTCTTGGATAATCTTGCAACAAAATACCATGTTATGGCATATTTTATGAAGGGGAAAAAATCTATTTCCTCGATATCAGTCCGAGCTGCTGCTGCAGGACATAAAATACAACCAAAGTTAGAAAAAATTTGTCAAGCAGAATTTAAACCTCGCTTATTTCCTTGAAACACGGTTTACAACTTTATGTTTCTTACATTTGAAGGTCTGGACGGGTCTGGTAAGACATCACATATCAATTGTCTTGTTAAATATATACAAGAGCAGGGATATACTGTTTTCTCTACCTGCGAGCCAGGCGGGACACCTATCGGCGAGGAAGTGCGCGAGATGTTACACAATCTTAAAAACACTGATATGGACGTGCGTACAGAAACGCTACTTTTTCAGGCCACTCGTGCTCAATTGGTGGAAAAAGAAATCAAGCCACGCTTAGCAAAAGGTGAAATTGTCATCTCTGATCGTTACACAGATTCGACTCTAGCCTATCAAGGTTATGGGCATCAGCAGGATTTAGCACAAATACGTTCCTTAATCAACTATGCGACGGAAGGCTTCGTTCCTGATTTGACGATTTACCTAGATGTAGATGTTGAGACGGGTTTAAATCGCAAGAGAAAAGCTGATGAATGGAATAGAATGGATGCGTATCCTATTGAATTCCATCAACGTGTGCGTACAGGTTATCTGGAGATGATAGAAAATGAACCTAAGAGATGGGTGTGGATTGACGCAGAAAAAGAATGGGACATTGTGCAATCATCTATAAGGAAAGAAATTGAACAATACTTAAAGAAAGTAAAAGTCTATGCTTAAAAAGAATCTAGGGCAAGCTGTAATAACATTGTAAGAAAGGCAGGGACATCCTATGAAAACTCAAGTAAATAATAGCAAGAATTTCAATATAGCTTCTTATCAAAAGATGTTGAAAGATTTATATTCCGATACAAACGAAGGCCGCAATGTTGATAATATATATGGCTATCTAGTCAGAAGTTCAGGATATTTTTGCAAAAGTTTAGGTCATTTAGGCCTTAAAGATCAAACAACTCCGAACAATTTTGTTATCGCGATTTCTTGGATATTCTCACTATCAACAAAACTTGAATTTGATGTTCAGGATGCTTTTTTAGAAAAATATCCAGGTATATGTCCACACTGTAAAGAACCTCGTTGCGTCTGTCTCACAACAGGCAAAAAGTTTTTGAGCCCAAATCGTGTTTCTCCGGGAGAGAAAAACTTTGAGAAAATAAAAAAATCTAGTGAAACATACACTCTTGATAAAGCCGCAAAAAATATAAGAGGAATATACACTATAAATGAAAATCTATGGCCTTCCAATAGGGCACAAAGGCATATCAGAAAAATTCCTGAAGAAGTAGCTGAAATTCATGAGGCGATTAGTAATTACAATAAGGCTGTTAGCAGATACGAAGAAGGTGAAAAAGACGAAAGAGAAGCATTCCTTTCCATCGTAGCAGGTGAAACGGTTGATGTCTTTGCATGGATCGTTGGAGTGTGGGAGATTCTTTTTCCGAATAAGTCTTTAGATACTGCTTTCCAAGACTATTATGCATCTGGCTGTCCAGTGTGCGACGCAGACCCGTGCAAATGTTCTTTGCATAGCAGCAGGCCGACAGGCTTGGTTGACACCACTAAAATAAATTCTATCATGGAAAAAATAAATAGTATGTATAACCAACTACCTAGACAATCTCAAGCTAAATATCAGGAAGAAGTGGATCAATCTAAATATCAGGAAGAAGTGGATCAATTGAGAAAAACTTATAATCATGTGGTAAAAACTCAAAACGTGTTTACAGCCAGCCAGTTTTTAGAACAAGCAACAGCAATTTTTGATGAGTTGAGTAAAATATCGCATGAGCACGCAGACGAAACAAAGAAACAGTACGATATATTTCTCAGTTATTCAACTCTTGATAAGGATCAGGCAAGAGAAGCCGATAAAACTTGGACGGAACAGGGTTTAGAAGTATTCATGGCAGAAAAAGGAATACAGCCTGGCGCACTATGGAAAGATAATCTTCGAAAAGCGCTTAAAAATTCAAAGTCACTCTGCATCTTAGCATCGCCAAACAGTTTAGATAGTGACTGGGTAAGCTCTGAGTTGGGAGGTGCATGGTTCCTTGAACTAAAAATCATTCCTATCCTATTTCAATGCTCTGTAAAAGATTTGCCAGAAATGTTGAGTGATTACCAAGCAGTTAATTTTCACGAATTAGCCAATATATCCAAAGTATTAGAACAAACGAACTAAAACCAAATATGAGGGACACTTATCAAATAAAACCCATGAAACACTCAGCTTTTGAATTTAACGTTTTCACCTGTAGCCGTTGCTGACCCATCTACCATAGGGAAAGATACTGCATAGATTATTTCCATAAACTTATTCCGTAAGAGAAAAATATAAGATGTTTATTACACTTGAAGGCCCTGAAGGCAGCGGCAAAACATCCCATATCCTACCGCTTGTTGAGTTTTTACGCAGCAAAGGATATATTGTCTATGCTACGCGTGAACCAGGAGGAACATCTATTGGCGAACAAATACGTGAGATATTACACGACTTAAAAAATACTGAAATGCATCCCCGCACGGAAACTTTATTGTATCAGGCTGCACGTGCACAATTCGTCGAACAAGTAATTAAACTACGATTACAGGAAGATGCTATTGTTATTTGTGATCGTTATATTGATTCAACACTTGCCTATCAAGGATATGGGCATCAACAAAATATTGAAGAAATTAGATCCCTAATAAATTATGCTACAGGCGGACTTGGTCCTGATTTAACTATTCTACTTGATGTTGATATAGAGATTGGATTAGAACGAAAAGAAAATGGAAATGAATGGAATCGCATTGATGCTTACGATAATGAATTTCACCAACGTGTGCGGGATGGTTATCTGGAATTAACAAAACTTGAGCCTTCAAGATGGATTATTATTGATGCAAATCAAAATTGGGATACGGTGCAAGAAAAACTACAAGCTGTCATCTTAGAGAGGATAAAGCAAAAGTGATGTTGTTTTCATACAATTAATATTTTCTTGCGATAAAGTTATTGGCATCAATCTGCCTGTTTGCTTATGGGTATATTACAGTAAAATTACTTGTGGGAGGTGCAATTATGAAGAATAATGTGTTCAAAGACTACACAGAAATTGATATGTCTTTCTATCAAAAATATATTGATGATGTGTATTCAGTAATCAACAAAAAACGAGACTTTGAACATTTATATTGTTACTTGGATAGAACTGTGGGGTATTTAGGCAAATCGGTAATAACAAAAACACAAGTAGACAAAGCTTTTATCTTGCCAATTTCATGGCTATTCTCTGTTTCAACCAAATTGAAAATTAATTTACAAGATGCGTTTCTTAGAAAATATCCAGGGATATGCCCATATTGTCTTGAGTCTCAATGTGTTTGTTTCAAGACAAGCAAAAACCCATTAAAAGCTATGCCTGCTTATAAGATGGGGCAAGAAATGTCTTTCAAGTATGAAACAATGCGCAACACAGAAAAGATATTCAACTTTGATAAGGCGATAAAGAACGTTACGGAAATTTATTCAGTTAATGAAGCTATATGGCACTTTGCTGGAGCATGGCATCATATTGCAAAGATACATGAAGAGATTGCTGAAATCCACGAAGCTTATAGCAGTTATAAAAAAGGAGAAAAACCTCTAGAAGCAGTTGGTGAGGAAATTGCAGATGTGCTGGCATGGATTCTAGGAGTATGGGGAATTTTGCATCCAAACAGATCGCTAGATGATGCGTTTATTGACTATTACTTTGAAGGTTGTTCATTATGTAAATCATCACCTTGTCAATGTGAACTCTACGATAGTAGGCCTGATAGTTTGATTGATTTTAGACAACTGAATATTGTAAAAGAAAACTTAGATGCTTTAGCTACGATACTACCTACATATCAAGAAGATATTTCGGAACTGATAAAATCTTATGATTATGTTTTGAAAAAACAGAGTATTCCAATAGCTAAGGTGTCCGTATCTCAAACAAAAGATAAACTTGGAAAAATAAAAGAGTTGATTTCTACAAACGGGGTTGACGAAACAAGTTTGGCTATAATAAACACCATTCTTGATATCAGCGAAACAATATTGAGATTAGAAGAACCAAAGTCTGTAAAAGCAGAAGAATACGATATTTTTCTAAGCTACTCTTCCATAGATAAAGATGAAGCTAGAAAGTTAGAATCTTTTCTTTCAAAGAAAAGAATTAAAGTCTTTTCATCCGAGAAAGAACTTGTACCAGGCTCAAAATGGGAACTAGATATAAAAAATGCTCTCACAAATTCAAAATTAGTTTGCTTATTAGCTACTCCAAACAGCTTAAATAGTGAATGGGTAACAACGGAATGGGGAGCAGCTTGGGCACTAGATATTCGCATATTGCCTATTTTGTTAAATTGCTCTACACAAGATTTACCAGAAAGGTTAAGAGCTTATCAGGCAATAGATTTTCACAACATGGATAAAATTATTGAAATTCTCAAAAAAAGAGTTTAGAAACTTGGAAATAGGCACACCGCCGGGTGCGGGAGGGATACCATCAACTAGCGCAGGCCGAGCCTGAGCGATGGGTGATTGTTGAAGCTGACCGCCCGTTCGAGGTCATTCAGCAGGAACTTCGCAAACTTGTACTTAAAAGGCTTTAAGGACGGGGGACGGGGAATGAACGCTGAGAAATCAAAAGAGCCTGATTGTAGAAATCGGGCTCTTTTTTGTCAACAATACTCTCGCGCTTCACTCATTACTCATTACTTTTCACTCTTCACCGCCTCACACCGCGCACAATCCCCCTTGTCACACAGCAGCGCAGCGGGGTCTTCTAGGATAAGTTTCTGAGCGAGTGGAATCATGGCCTGGAGGGACATGGCCGTGATCACGGTCGAGCCAAATGCTTCTTTTCGAACGTGATATTGAATGTGCGGCGACAGGGCATTGAACCCCCGTGAGCATCCCGGAAAATTGGGACATTCTTTGACGCCCGCCGGCGTGAGCGCCCAGCGGATAAATTGTTTTCGCCCGGCTAATTGTTCAGCGTAATGGATGCTGACATTGGCGGTCTGGTCTACACCCAAAAGGAGAACCCACCCATCCTTATCCGCCAAAACCTCAATCGGTGCCAGGGGCTGGGAGAGCGTTTGAGCATCCAAGGCATCCTTCACGTGAATCCCGGCAAAGGAGAGGATGGGATGAAAAGAGCGATTGGCGCGGGTGCGTGTCCGCATGACCTCGGCCAATTCACCCATGGCAGAGCTGGCTAGCATGTCAGGTTCAAAGAAGACCGCATATTGGCTAGATTCAGGGGGATTCTTATAGTCCAACCCATTATTCTCTGGCCCTTCCCTAGGAACTACCATAGTTTGATAGGTGAAGGTGGGAGTCAAAATAGAATCGTAAACCGCAGTCAAGGCACCTAACAGGGCATTCTCTCCCCCTTCTATTCCACCAAGAAACAATGGCGAAGCGTGGACAATAACCGGACGCTCCGCTGGGATTTCGAGTTTTTGGAAGGTGTTTACTAGCTCACGGTAGTTGGACATACGTAGTCTTGTAGTCTGATAGTCTTTAGTCTCGTAGTCTGAATGGCCCGAGAGCTCAAACTGGTCTTTTGATTTTTTGATTTCCTAATTCTCTAATCACTAGTCACTATTTCCTAGTTTCCTAATCACCCCTCCACTCCGCCTTACGTTTCTCTATAAAAGCACTCATCCCCTCTTTTTGATCCTCAGAAGCAAATAAGAGATAGAATGAACGCCGCTCATCCTCAAGCCCCTCGGCCAAGAAGGTCTCGAAAGCCTTGTTGACCGCTTCTTTGCCAAGTTGAAGGGCCACAGGAGCGCGTTGGGCGATTTCCACGGCCAGTGAAAGTGCTTTCTCATAATACTCTTCTACGGGGAGAACGTAATTGACCAGACCATATTCAAGGGCTTCTTGGGCCGTTAGGGTGCGATTATTGAGCACCATCTCCATGGCAATGGCTTTCCCGACCGCTTTTGTCAGTCGCTGAGTTCCCCCCGCCCCGGGGATGACGCCCAGGTTGATCTCCGGCTGCCCAAACCGGGCCGTCTCAGAGGCCACCACCATATCGCAGGACATGGCCAACTCGTTCCCGCCGCCCAGACACCAGCCCGAAACAGCGGCGATGATGGGTTTCTTGATCTCGCGGATTTTCGCAAAAGTGGGGATGAAATCACTTTTCAGCATGTCTATCACAGAAGCGGTGGACATCTCTTTTATGTCAGCCCCAGCCGCGAAGGCTTTGTCGCTCCCCGTGATGAGTATGGCCCCAATATCATCTTGGGCGTCGAAGGCGAACAAGGCATTCAGGGTCTCATCCATAAGCTGCGGGCTGAGGGCGTTGAGGGCCTTGGGCCGGTTCAAGCGAATGATGCCTACGCCTTCTTTGCTTTCTGTGAGAATGGTGTGGTAGTCTAGCATTTCTTATCTCCTTTGTATCTTCTGTATCTTTTGTATCCTGTATCCTTTGCATCCTTTGCCCCCTCTATTATACAACAAAATTACAGCAATAATTCAGAAATGAGGTAATTTCCTGTTTTAGAAGCCACCATTCCGGTAAGCTCTTTGGGGGATGGGGTGATGTATTGCAGAACATTCTTGATCAAGTCTTCCGCAGCCATGCCATCAGGACAAAGGGCGTTGACGCGGATGTTGTGGGATTCTAGCTCACGGGCGGCCTCGTGGGTGAGCCTCAACACGGCGGAGACGCTGACCGTGAGGGCCGGGTTCCCCACGCTGGGGGTGAGGTTGACCACCCCTGCGGCGTTAACCCTCCCCCAAGCGTCAACCCCTTCCCTAGTGTCAGGTTGCTCTTTTGCAACACGCTCCCCCGCAATCCGCCCAAAGGCTTGGATGGCGTAGAACACGCCGGAGAGGTTGACCTCCAGGGATCGCTGCCAATCCCAGGCGTCCAAATCCAGGATATTGCCCCTGGGGTCTACGTGCCCGGCGTTGATGAGGACGTCAATCCTCCCCCAATCCTCGAGAACTTCCTCCAGCGTGCCCTGCACAAAACGCTTTTTGGCCATGTCACTGACATAAGTGCCGCACCGCCCACCCTCGGCGCGGATTGCCTCCTCTAGCTCATCCAACAGCAACGGGGAAATGTCAACGGCGGCTATGGCGGCTTCCTTGGCGGACAATGCGTGGGCCAGCGTTTTCCCCGCTCCGCGGCCCGCGCCGGTGATGAGTATGATTTGGTCGGTGAGTGGTTTCATAGCTATTCCTCGCTATTCCGGGCAGAGCGGGATTACGTTCTCATTT
>DAOUWT010000121.1 GCA_030666985.1 Chloroflexota bacterium | reverse complement strand
TTATCTAAACAACCTGACTTCATCCTCTACTCTACCGTTCTATTAGCGAGACTAATTTTAAAACTGTCAGGTAGCTAGTAATAAAGATAGCTCCGGGATTTAAATCATCCCAAATTTCGTGAAGCGTGATGCGTGTTGCGTGAGTTCACGTTTCACGCCTTCACGTTTCACCAAGGAATAACACAATATGGCAAGCCAATCTCCTACTAAATCACAAAAATGGGAAGAACTTGTTAGCGAGTTTCGCTTCAAGAGCGATCGCGCTGTCGTTGTCTTAGGGGCCGCCTATTTGAAGACACACCTGGGGCGGATACTGGAAAGTTTTTTTATAGATGACTCTGAAGTTCCTGCAATGCTCTTGGAAGAGGAACGTCCCTTGGGAAGTTTCACTGCTCGTATCAAGACAGCTTATTCCTTGGGCTTGATCAGTTCTAATGAATACCACGATCTCCTTGTCGTTCAATCCATCCGCAAGGAATTTCTTAGGGAAATAGAGGAAGTCAGATTTACTAATGACGGGATCAGAGAGCAATGTTTTCGTTTAAAGATTCCTCGAGAAGTGTTACTGCCCGAAGAAACCCTGACCCCGCGCCGTTTATTTGTCTTTGCCACAGCCTTCTTGGCTCAACAGTTCATGCTGCGGGCTTCCCAAGCGGCACAGGAGAAACGTTCCCTTCGGGATGATTTTGTGCTTATAGATATGAAGTGAGGGAGTTCCCAAAAAATAATCATCCGGAAACTCGTATTGCGTGTTGCATGCTGCGTGATACCTGAAGAGCTTTTGTCACGTTTTACGCATCACGTTTCATGGGATTTGGGATAATTATTTATCTGGAATTTCCTTAGACTACCCGACTACTAGACTAACCCCCATGCCCCTCATCTGGATCACCTTAGGCTTTTTCGCAGGCCTCGTTGTGGCAGACAATCTCACTTGGCCTATTAGCACTTGGCTTATTGGAGCCGGGGCTTGCCTGCTCCTCCTCTTAGCACGCTTCTTCTTTTTTCGTTGGAGCCGGCATGAACCGAAAAAGAATACCTACTTCCCGCTTATCCTGAGCGTGCTGCTTTTCTTCGCCCTGGGGGCAATTCGCTACCGCCTTTCCGAGCCAGACCTCACCGACCCAGGCTTCATAGCCTCTCACGCTTCTACCGAAGGGTCATTGGTCATCGTTGGCGTCGTTTCCGATTTCCCCGACGTCCGAGATAATTACATAAACTTGCGTGTGCAGACTCAAAAACTGCGCCTCTCTGGTGAATTCATGCACACCGAAGTGGAGGGTTTGCTCTTGGCAAAAGTTCCCTCGGAGAGTGAAATTCACTATGGAGACCAAGTCGTCCTCCGGGGCCTCTTGCAAACACCTCCCACCGATGAAGATTTTTCTTACCGCGAATACTTGGCCCGCCAGAATATATACGCCTACATGCCCAGGGCTAAGGTTGCCGTCCTCGAAACCGGGCACGGGAATGTCTTGTTGGGTGCTATCTACGCTCTCAAAGAAAAGTCCCTTGCCACGGTCTACCGCCTCTGGCCCGATCCTGAAGCCTCGCTCTTTGCCGGAATCCTGTTGGGCATCGAAACCGGCATTCCCGCTCCTGTGAAACAAGCCTTCAAAAACACCGGAACTTCCCACATCATTGCTATTTCAGGCTTTAACATCACCATCATTGCCGGACTGTTCTCCAATTTCTTCAGCCGCTTTCTAAGCCCCCGGCGGGGAGCTATAGCCGCTGCCTTAGGCATTGCCTTCTACACCATCCTCGTGGGGGCCGATGCTGCCGTCCTCCGGGCCGCGGTGATGGGTGGATTAACCCTCTTTGCCCAGCAAATCGGTCGCCGTCAGTCCGGGCCGAATGCTCTGGCGGTGGCTTCTTTCGGCATGGCAATTTTCACCCCTCAACTCCCCTGGGACATCTCCTTCCAACTTTCCCTGACGGCTACCCTGGGTCTCATTCTCTACGCCGAACCCCTCCAAAATAAATTCGTCGAACTCGCTTCCCGTCACCTCTCCTCCGAACGCGCCCAACGCCTCTCTCAACCTGTTGGCGAATACATCCTCTTTACCTTTGCCGCCCAACTGACGACCTTCCCTGTAATGTTGTACCACTTCCACAGCTTTTCCCTAACGGCCTTCATTGCTAACCCCGTCATCCTCCCCGTTCAGCCTCCTATCATGACTATTGGCGGTTTGGCCGTGATTTTGGGCCTAATCTGGCTCCCGCTTGGAAAATTAATTGCACCTCTAATTTGGCCCTTCGTCCTTTTCACTATTCGCGCTGTGGAATTTTTTGGGAGATACCGGGGCGGAGTGCTATCCTTTGGGGAGATCGGCCTCCTCGGGGTGTTCCTGTTCTATGGCCTGCTTTTCCTGTGGACTTTTGCGCGTGATCGTTTCCGGAGCGTGGTCGCCGTCTTCAAGCCTGCCAGTGTGGTCGCCGTTTTGGGCGTGGTGACTGTGCTGGTGTGGAGAGGCGTTTTCGTCGCTCCCGACGGGCGTTTGCACATCACCCTGCTCAATGTCGGCAGCGGAGAAGCCCTTTTGCTCCAAACCCCGCAAGGTAGAAAAGTGCTTATCAACGGCGGGCCAAGCACCAGCCTGCTCTCCGATGGATTGGGGCGGCGTTTCCCTCCCTTTCAGCATCAGGTTGATTTTATGGTCATCGCCTCCCCCCAGGAAAATCAGATTGCGGCCCTGTCCCGCACCCTCAACCGCTATCCCCCCGCCCAGGTGCTGTGGGCCGGAGCGCCCAGCCCCTGCCGGGAGGCCGACTACCTGCGCTCCGCCATCACCGAGCAAGAAATCCCCCTTGTTAACCTGGAACCGGGCCATTATCTGGAGTTGGGTGAAGGTGCGCAATTGAAAGTGCTCGCCGCCAGCGAACGGGGCGCGATCCTCTCCCTGGAATGGGATAACTTCCGGGCCATTTTCCCTTTTGGTGTCACAGAAGAAGTTTTCGAAGAACTTCGCATGGGACGCGATATTGGCAATGTCAGCGTACTTTTGTTGGCCGATAACGGCTACGCGCCCAGCAATCCCCCGGCGTGGATCACGAATTTGCAGCCTCAATTATTATTACTCGGCGTGGCCTCCGATGATTCCCAAGGCCTGCCCGACCGTGAGCTTTTGAGCAGGCTAGGTGGATATTCTCTCACCCGCACCGACCAACATGGATGGATAGACGTCTATACCGATGGTGAGAATATGTGGGTAACGGTGGAGGAAGTTGAGTGAAAGGAAAGGGTCTGAAACCTCCGAGGTCTCGGAGACCTCGGAGGTTTCAGCCTCGAAGGCAGCAACAACACTTTCATACACACGCAGGCGCACTCACAATTGACCATGTGGTGAGCTTCTGATACACTATTTACTAGTTGATGGTTTCACTTGATAGTTAGGGAGTCGCAACAAAATAACTATCCCAAAATCTGAGTGAAACGTGAAGACGTGAAGCGTAAAATCACGTTTTCACGTTTCACGTCTTCACGAAGTTGGGATACATTAGAACTTGCAACTCCCTTACAGGAATCCAGGGAATTACTTCTATGTCTCAAGTACTTTATCGTATATGGCGCCCGCGTACCTGGAATGAAGTTGTTGGTCAGGAACATGTGATTACAACTTTACAGAATGCGGTGAGCGCGGATCGAATTTCTCATGCTTTCTTATTTTCGGGACCCCGGGGGACAGGGAAGACAAGTACGGCACGCTTGTTGGCTAAGGCAGCGAATTGTTTGGATGAGGACTTAACAGTTCGTCCTTGCAATCAGTGTGCGCATTGCCTCTCTATCAATCGGGGCGATTTCCTCGACCTGATTGAAATAGACGCGGCTTCTAATACCAGCGTAGACGATGTCCGGTCTCTGCGCGACAAGATCAACTTTTCACCTAATAGGGGACGTTATAAAGTATATATCATTGATGAGGTTCACATGCTTTCGACGCAGGCATTTAATGCTTTGTTGAAGACATTGGAGGAACCCCCATCTCACGCTATTTTTGTATTGGCTACCACGGAAGCCCATAAAATCCCGGCCACGGTATCGTCACGTTGTCAGCAGCACGAGTTTCGACGTATTCCTGTAGATCATATTATCGAGCATTTACGAGAGGTTTCCGAACAAGAAGGGCTTGAAGTGGAAGAGGATGCGTTGACATTGGTGGCCAGACAGGCGACTGGAAGCCTGCGAGACGCTATTTCTTTATTAGATCAATTGGCTTCCGCAGAATCAAAAATCACCCTGCAATTGGCTCGAAACGTCCTGGGCACGGCGGCTAGTCAGGCAGTTTTGGGTGTGATGGATGCTATTGTGGGACAGGACGCGGCTTTAGGGTTGAATGTTTTGCAGAAAGCTCTGGACAGAGGAAGTGATCCACGTCAATTTGCCCGCCAGGTGGTGAGTTATCTTCGCAATTTGCTTTTTTTGCAAATGGGAAATGCCGAGCAATTGGACGCTTCGCAGGATGTGCGGGAAAAAATGGATAGGCACGCTCAAGTACTATCAACCCATGCGTTGTTGAACGTGATCCGCGTCTTCAACGAAGCAGCAAGTAGCTCACGAGGTTTTTGGCAGCCTTCTCTGCCGTTAGAACTGGCCTTGATCGACGCCTTGGGGAAGGCACATCCGTCAGATGAACGGGCACACCTCAGAGGTGAAAGAAAAACGCTAGGGAGCGGACCCAAGCCTGAGGCTCAGTCTCCCCCCCACAAGGAAGGAGGACGGTCACAAAATCTCCCAAAACAGTATCCTTCTCCCCCTTCTGACCAGGAACAAATTCAGCGTGAGGAATGGGATCAAATTCTAGATTTCATGCAGGATGAGAATCCGGCAATACACGGCATGCTAGTTAGTTCATGCAAGCCTATGGGCATCAAAAATGGGAAGTTGGTTTTGAGTTTTGACAGTGATTTGAATAAAGACAGGATGATGCGGGATGAGCGATTGGCGATTACACAAAAGGTTCTGGAGCAGGTTATGGGATATGCATTGCCCATTGAATGTATAGCTGGAACCCGAACTCAGGAGAAATTGCCCTTAAACGTGAACCCGGATGGCATGGTCAGTACCGCGGTTCGTGATTTGGGTGGAAAGTATGTTTTAGATAAAGATTGAAGATCTCATACGTGAGCACCTAATTTAATTTTGGAGGTTAATATGGCTAGACGTGGTGGAATGCCGATGGGGGGGCAGGGAATGATGCAGCAGGTTCAGAAACTCCAGCGGGAGATGATGAAAATCCAGGAGGAGCTAGCAAATGAAACTGTTACTGGTACGGCGGGGGGAGGAGTTGTCAAGGCCGTGGTGACCGGCGATCAGCGATGTGTGTCTATTGAAATTGAAACCGCCTTGGTAGAGGAGGGGGATGTGGAAATGTTGCAGGACTTGGTCTTGGCGGCTGTCAATAATGGATTGGAACTATCCAGCGAGTTGGCAGCAGAACGATTGGGGCCGTTAGCTGGTGGCAACCTCCCCTTTTAGCGTAACCGTTCATGGTTGTTCAGACCTCGTGGATTTTTGGGGGAAGGTGCCACGCGGGGGCGTGGGCTGGGGGGGCGTAGCGCCACGCACAAGCGGTGAACAACCCTGGGGGATGCGAAGCGGGAGTGGCGAGGTTTTACCCATCCCCAGCCGCTTGCGCTCCCACCAATCTCCAACGGGGAGTGAATAATTACCTTTTAGCTAGGTGTAATCATGATTCCTGAACCTATTAGAAAACTTGTGGATGCTTTTTCGCGTTTGCCCGGCGTGGGGCCGAAGACAGCTTCTCGGTTAGTATTTTTTTTGTTGCGAACATCTGAGGAGACATTGGCACAGACCTTGGCAGAGGCGTTACAGAATTTACGGGCTGGGATTGATTATTGCCCGACGTGTTTCAACATTATGGAAGCCGAGCGATCTCAGTGCATGGTGTGTGCTGACCCCGATAGGAAAAAAAGCTTGATTTGTGTGGTCGAGGACCCCATGGATGTGCTGGCTCTTGAACGGACTTCTGCTTTTCAGGGAAGGTACCATGTCTTGCATGGGGCACTTTCTCCCATTGAAGGGATAGGGCCAGAAGACTTACATATCTCTGAGTTATTGGAACGGGTACAGAATGATGATGTGGAAGAAGTGATTCTGGCAACGAATCCTAATATGGAAGGAGATGCAACGGCAATGTACTTGCGCCAGCAACTGCATCCACACGATGTACGAATCACCCGCTTGGCGCGTGGTTTGCCGATGGGGGGCGACTTGGAATATGCAGATCAAAATACGCTTTTGAGAGCCTTGATGGGGCGGCAGGAAATGGGTTAGATGAGTAATAAAGGGTGTTTTTAAAACTCGTTCGAAGTTCGTCTCTAAATCCCTTGACACTCTTATAATATAACGTATAATGCCGTCCGCAAGTGTGAGAGACATGATTTCGCTCCTTGCGGAGCAAATTACTAACAACCCAAAACAGACAACAAAACTGAGACGCAGGTTTTATTTTTTTGTGTGCCGATGGTTCAAAAAATAGCATCGGTAAGTTTTGTTGTGTTTGAAACTCTTGACTTGTGTTGAGGGGAGTGGTAGAATGCCCTTCGCTCTGTAGAAGGGCCTAGAACCTTGACAATTGAATAGTGATAGAAAAGCCAAAAAAAATCTTGAGATTCCAATAGTAAAATCCACACCCTTTGTGGTGTGATGTTTTTTGCGGAGAGTTTGATCCTGGCTCAGGATGAACGCTGGCGGCGTGCCTAATACATGCAAGTCAAACGAGAGAGTTTTCGTGTTTACACAAAAGCTTTCAGTGGCGAACGGGTGAGTAACGCGTTGGTGACCTGCCCCAAAGAAGGGAATAACCTCGGGAAACCGGGGCTAATACCCTATGTGCTTCATTTGATTGAATGCTTTTGAAGTAAAGGTTCTACGGACGAAAGGCTGTAGCATCGCTTTGGGAGGGACCTGCGTCCCATCAGCTTGTTGGTAGGGTAACGGCCTACCAAGGCAATTACGGGTAGGGGACCTGAGAGGGTGACCCCCCACACTGGCACTGAAATACGGGCCAGACACCTACGGGTGGCAGCAGTAGGGAATATTGCGCAATGGACGAAAGTCTGACGCAGCAACGCCGCGTGTGTGATGAAGGCCTTCGGGTTGTAAAACACTTTTCTGAGGGAAGAGAAAGGACGGTACCTCAGGAATAAGTCTCGGCTAACTACGTGCCAGCAGCCGCGGTAATACGTAGGAGGCGAGCGTTATCCGGATTTATTGGGCGTAAAGAGCGTGTAGGTGGCTTGGTAAGTTGGGTATGAAATCTCCTGGCTCAACTGGGAGAGGTTGCTCAAAACTACCAGGCTAGAGGACGGTAGAGGGAGGTGGAATTCCCGGTGTAGTAGTGAAATGCGTAGATATCGGGAGGAACACCAGTGGCGAAGGCGGCCT
>DAOUWT010000077.1 GCA_030666985.1 Chloroflexota bacterium | reverse complement strand
CAAGGACACAGACTACTTCACATTGTTCTTCTTGGGGACAGACACGCCCGCAAACGGCGGGGAGAGGATTTGTCTCTTTGATTTTCTTGGCCGCGTCTGAAAATTTTCCATCTGCGATAAGTTGAATGAACTCTGGGATTTGTACTGCCACAGGACAGCCACCCACACACAGTGGATCGGCACATTGCAAACATCTTTGAGCTTCTATTTGAGCCAATTCTGGGGTGTATCCAAGAGGAACCTCATCGAAATCCTTGTTGCGGACTTCGGCGGGACGAACCGGCATGGCTTGGCGGGGGATACGTTCTATTTTTTTCTTTCTACGGCTGCGTTTTCGACTTCGTTCGGCCATTATGCTTTCTCCTGTTCTAGTTGGTCAGCAAGTTTTTCCATATAGCATTGTTCTTCTTCTTTATAGTAGCTTGATCTTGCCATTAGTTCTTCGAAATCAACGAGGTGGGCATCAAATTCCGGTCCGTCCACGCAAGCGAATTTAACTTCATCGCCAATGGTAACACGGCATCCCCCACACATACCCGTTCCATCAACCATGATGGCGTTCAAGCTGACAATAGTTTTTACCTCGAAGGGACGTGTGACTTCGGCAACGGCTCTCATCATCATTACGGGGCCAATGGCAACCACAAAGTCGATTTCTCGACCCTCTTCAAGCATGTTTTGGAGAACGTTGGAGCCAAAGCCAGCCACGCCATAGCTGCCATCATCTGTGGTGATGATCAATTCATCGCTAACTTCTTTTAGCTCTTTTTCTAGGATGACTAATTCCTTGTTGCGTGCTCCATTGAGGGTAATGACATGATTGCCGGCCTCTTTCATCCCCTTGACAATGGGATAGATAACGGCTGTTCCCACTCCGCCTCCCACACAAACAACGGTACCATAGTTTGCGATTTCGGTCGGTTCGCCGAGTGGGCCAAGGACGTCTAAAATAACATCACCTTCATCTAGGGCACATAATTTATGTGTGCTGTAACCAGCGTTTTGGATGATGAGGTCTATGGTCCCTGCTTCGGGATCAGAGTCTACGATAGTGAAGGGAAGGCGTTCGTCTTTCTCATCTTCCCTGAGGACAATAAATTGTCCTGGCTTTCTGGAAGAGGCCACAGCAGGCGCCTCAACCGTGAAGCGGTAAATGCGGGGAGCTAGTTCTTCTTTCGAAAGGATTTTGTGCATTTGTTTACTCCTATAAGAGATGTAATTGGTTTGAGTAACTTCGGCTCTTTGGAATTTCACCAGTGATGCGTGTTGCGTGAGATACTCGGTCACATTTTACGTTTCACTTTCTTCTCAACCTCGTAAATTTCTAGAGACCCTTAACTCCCATATCATAACCATTTGTAAATAATTCTTTAGTCTCATAAATCATACATACATGATACCACTTGTCATATTTTGGGAGCAGGAGGAACAGGAACTCGTGACTAGGGATTGGAAACGGAGGCGCAAAGGAACCAAAGGTGGCAGAAGAACCAAAGGATGCAGATGATCCAATCTCCAATATCCAATATCCAATATCTAATATCCAATAAAAAAAGCCGAGCGATTTCACTCGCTCGGCTCTCTTGATTCCTGATTACCTGATCCCTGATTCCTGATCCCTAATCCACACTCACCAAAACCGCCTTTACACTGCGTCTGAGGAAATAATCTCCGGTAAAGGGATTGTAGAACTCGCAAGTCAGCAGCGTGACCCAGTCGTAGTCTTTATGCTCCATAACCGAGGAAACCCGGTTGGGGAAGAGCAATCTTTGCGCACGCACTTCATAGGTGTAGGTGAGACCCCAGGCATGGATGTAGAACTGGTCGCCGTACTTGAGCGTTTTCAGCTCTGAGAAGGGGACTGGTTGATTCCAGGAATCCCATACATGGGCGGTGAGGACGGTGTTGCCCTCCCAGGTCGGGAAGGCTGAACCAGCCAAATAGCCCGCGCTGCTGCCGAGCCAAGTCACGTCCCATCCAGAGTCAGATTGCGGCACGCCAACTATGGGCATCTCCACCCCAAGTTTGGGGATTTCGAGCATCATGGTGGTTTCGGCGTAGGCTTTGGATGCCGGCTGGGCCGGGAGGCTGGTGACCTCTCCCCGTGGGAAGCCGGTATCGGGCAAATCTTCGGGCTCGGGCGAGGGGGTGGGAGTGGGGGCGGCGGCGGCGGCAGGGGCAGGAGCAGGGTCACCGCTGGTCAAAACCATGTCGCTATAACCCACTACAACGAACGTATCTGTGCCATTATATGCGACCCCGTATAGATGTGTCGTCGTCCCTGAAGTATCCGCCGTCCAGGTTACGCCGTCGGAGGAGGTCAGAATCGTGCCACCCCATCCAGTCATCACGAACTGACTGCCATCATATACGACACCCCGCAGATGTTGGGTTGTCCCTGAAGTTCGAGCCGTCCAGGTCACGCCGTCGGGTGAGGTCAGGATCGTGCCACTGTCGCCCACCGCCACGAATTGACTGCCGCCATATCCAACGCTGTATATATGTTGGGTCGTCCCTGAAGTTTGTGTTGTCCAGTTTGTGCCATCAGGCGAGGTGAGGATCGTGCCGGATTGGCCCACCGCCACGAACTGACTGCCGCCATGCGCGACACTGCGCAAAGGCTGCGTTGTTCCCGAAGATTGCTGAGTCCAGGTGAGGGCAAAAGCAGAGGTGACGAATATAGCCAACAAAGCCAGCGAGATAATTAGAGATACTGCCAGACGTTTCGATTTCATTTTTCTTCTCCTAGATAGGGTGAATAAGTATAATACACTTAACTCAAAATATTTTACCAGGGGGGGGGACAAGGGTATTGTATTGAAAAAAGTATAGTCTGTATTGAAAAAAGTATAGTCTGAGTATCAGATATTGGGTATCAGATATTGGGTATCAGATATTGGATATTTGGCAATGTAGCTAAGGAATGAGAATTAAATAACTTGCTCAAAGACCCTAAAGGTTTTCCCCTGAAACCTTTAGGGTCTGGCTTGGCAAATGGGAAAGTTATTTAATCACGGTTCCTAAAGGTCTTAAGTACAGAGACTTTTAGGGTTTTGCCTAGTATCAGGCCAACAACACTTTCGCGCACACGTTTTTGAATAGCAGTTTTGTTTCTGAACATTCCCTGGTATAATTTTGGCACCAGCTAAATCGGATTATCAGTTTTTACTTGCGAGGTGCAGGATGACATCAATTAGGCTCAAACGTCAAATTATCACCGATGATGTAGGAAACCCGGTCGGCGTTGTCTTGCCGCTGGACGAATACGCGCGGGTGAAAGAGATTCTGGATGATGCCATAACAGAAAATTCTGAAAGTGCTAAAATCAAGCAGATGATGGGTGCAGTGGAAGACCCTCTCTTCATGGCTGATTTAAAAGAATCTATGTCAGCATTTGCTAATAGCGATGCAGAATGGTGGGAGCCGAAGTCATAATGGCCTACCAATGGCACGTTTTCCTGGCGGTACTTGATCCTACCAAAGGGTCAGAACAGGCTGGTAGAAGACCTGTCCTCGTGATCAGCAGAGAAGAGATCAACCAGGTATTGCCAGTCGTTAACGTCATCCCACTGACTTCCCGAAAATCTGAATATCGTGTGATTTACCCAAACGAGGTCTTGATTCACGCCGGTGTTGCAGGACTGAGTCTCGATTCAATTGCCCTGTGTTATCAGATACGCACCCTCGACAAAAGTCGGTTAGAACGAGATTTGGGGGAATTGAACCAGAAGGATTTGCAGTGGAAAATCCTTGAAGCAATTCGATTTCAACTTGAAATGTAAAGGTGCTGAAGCTAAATATAAACCCCGTCGAAGGAGTATTTTCACCTGAAAATTAGGGATTGCGAAATTCAGAGTGTTCAATTGCACAGGTTTGTAACCGGGGATAGCGAAGGTTTTGCTGCGCTTTGTGTGCCTGTGGCAAGGCACGCCGCTGGCGAACCGAGCACCGTTCGGTCTGGCAGCCCAAGGCTACACCAAATGGGTGCACACCGTGTGCTTCGCGAAGTCCTTCACTATCCATCTGAATTTGGAGTGCGGAATCTCCAATATCTAATATCCAGTATCCAACAGGCAGAAAGCGGGGAACTGCAACGTTTAGGAGGTCTTTGCGTATATATTCTCGTGCAACGCCAGACAGGTTTTCTAAGTCTGGCGCATTGACACCCAGATTTCTCATGCTAAAATACTTACCAACCGTTCAGTAAGTAAGGAGAAACTGAGGAACCGCGTTCCTCCGAGGAACGCGGTTCCTCACATCGCCCCCACGGGCTAGACACTTCCCCCCACGGGATATGTTCCAGGCGGCGATAATCTCTCCAGGCGGTTCCACATCCCCCAAAAAATTTGTAGTTCTATAAGGTAAAAATATTATGAAAAAGAACAAGAAAAAGTGGTATATCATTGGCGCAGTTGTGTTGGTGCTGGGGGCCGTGGCGGGATATTTTGTGATTATGGGGCAGCAAAACAAAGCCGAGGTGCGGAACAGTTTTGAAACCGTTAAGGTGGAGCGTGGCGAGTTGGTTTCTATAATTGGCGCTACGGGGAGCGTGCGGGCCAGGCAGAGCGCAATTGTGACTTGGGATACTTCTGGTTCAGTAGAGAGTGTAGATGTAGTTTTGGGCGATGTGGTTTCTGAGGATGAGCAATTAGCCGCCCTGGAACAAACTTCACTGCCGCAAGCGCTAATCTCAACCCAAGGCGAATTGGTGAGCGCTAATCAGGCCCTAGATAATTTACTAGATTCTGATTTACAAGCGGCCCAGGCTTTGCAATCTGTTGAGACAGCCGAGCAGGCTTTAGAAGACGCGCAAAACCCTGAACTAGCTCAAGCTACGGCTCAAAAGGCAGTTGCTGATGCAAAAAAAACCTTAAAAGACACAGAACGACAATTATATAATGTCATAAATCCCATTAAGGACGAATACGTAACTCTAGTTAATCAACGCTCACTTGATGAGGTCTTTGAAAACCTATCGGCAGCTACTGAGGAATTAGAAGATGCCTGGAACGCTTATCAGTTGGTTGAGGATAAGCCCTTCAACGATCCTGAAAGAGCGGCAGCCCGAGACACTCTGAATGACGCTCAATGGGCCTATACTCTGGCTTATTGGAAATTCAACGAACTTCATGAAGGCGGCGAGGACGATAAAGATGACGCCGATGATCCTACTGATTCTGATAATGAAATTGATTATATTGAATTGCCCGTGGCGCTGGGTCAAATTGCCGTAGCCCAGGCCAATTTAGCAGAAGCCGAAAAAGAATGGGAACGGCTAAAAGATGTCCCCACCCCCGGCGATTTAGCTGCCCTCGAAGCCCAACTAGCCGATGCCCAACGTGAATGGGAACGCTTGCAAAACGGGCCAGACCCTGACGATGTTTTAGCAGCAGAATCTCGCGTAGCGGCAGCCGAGGCGGCTTTAGAAGCGGCCCAACTTCTGGCTCCGTTCAATGGAACCATTACCCAGGTTGAGGTGCTTCCGGGCGATCAGGTCACAATGGGAACAATGGCTTTTCGGATTGATGACCTTTCTAGCATATATGCCGATATTCAGGTTTCTGAGGTTGACATTAACAAAATAGAACTCGGCCAAATTGTAACGCTGACCTTTGATGCTATTTTGGCCGCAGAATATCACGGCAAAGTGGTAGATGTAGCCCTGGCCGGAAACGACGTGCAAGGCGTGGTCAATTTTGAGGTCACAGTAGAACTGACAGACGCAGACGAGCAAGTGCGTCCGGGCATGACAGTGGCCGCAAATATAGTAGTCAACGAGCTAGAAAATGTCTTGCTAGTTCCCAACCGCGCCGTGCGGGTGATTGATGGAAAACGGGTAGTATATGTTTTGCGTATGAGCGGCCCCGAGGCTGTAGAAGTGGAGTTAGGAGCTTCTTCGGATACGCATAGTGAGGTCATTGGCGGCAATTTGAAGAAGGGTGATGAAATCATCCTCAACCCTCCCGCTGAACTTCAGCACCCAGGAAGAGGAGAAGGGCCTCCATTCTAAAGGAGACGAAGGGTGCAGAAGGTGCAGAGGGTGCAGCGATCTCCTCTGGCTCTTTTGTCTCCTCTGGCTCCTCTGGCTCTTTTGCCTCCTCTGCCTCCTCTGGCTCTTTTAGAAAATGAGAGTAATAAATATGAATAATGTAGTAGTTGATGCCCACGGTCTAACCAAGGTATATACCATGGGCGAAATAAAGGTTCACGCCTTACGAGGTCTGAACATAAAAATTAAAAAAGGTGAAGTGGTAGCCATTATGGGGCCATCTGGCTCTGGAAAATCTACCCTGATGAACCTCCTGGGATGTTTAGACCGGCCCACAGATGGCGAGTATTACCTGGATGGGGTGAGCGTAGCCACCATGGACGATGACCAGTTAGCTCGCATCCGAAACGAGAAGGTAGGCTTTGTCTTTCAGACCTTCAACCTCCTGCCTCGGGCCACGGCCCTGGTAAATGTGATGCTCCCCCTGCGGTACTCTAATGACCGGAGGAATAGCCGCCAACGCGCAGAGCAGGCCCTCATTGAAGTGGGATTGGCAGACCGCATGCACCATCGCCCCAACGAGCTTTCTGGCGGGCAGCAACAGCGAGTGGCTGTCGCCAGAGCCTTGATCAACGACCCAGCCATCATCATGGCCGATGAGCCAACAGGAAATCTGGATACTAAAACAGGTGAAGAGATCATGCAGATGCTTCTAAAACTGAACAAAGAAAAAGGCACTACGTTAATCATAGTCACGCATGACCCAGAAATAAGCCCTCTCGCAGAACGAATTGTGTACATCAGAGATGGCGTTGTAGAAAATGGGGGGACAGCATGAATTTAGGACAAGCTTTTTGGGAAGCACTAGAGAGTTTAGTAGCCAATAAAATGCGTTCAGCGCTGACAATTTTGGGAATTGTGATTGGGGTAGCAGCCGTAATTGCCATGCTCGCCATAGGTTCGGGGGCTGAGAATGCTATCACAGGTGAAATCCAGGGAGTTGGCTCTAATTTGCTCTTTGTTCTCTCTGGCGGATCTGAAGACGTTCGCAATCCCCAGCGTCTCACCATGGGGGATGCCGAAGCCATCAACGACCCCTTCCAAGCCCCCTCAGTGAAAAATGTCGCTCCAGCCTTGCAGGGCGGGGGGGAAGTTTCCTACGCGGGAGAGAGTGCGAGAACCTCAATTTACGGCGTCACGCCATCTTATCAAGAAGTCCGCAATGTGAACGTCTCTGAAGGTGACTTTCTCACAGAGGCGCATATTTTGGGGCGTGCCTCGGTTGCCATAATAGGAACAGAGGTAGCCGACAACGTATTTGGGCGAAAAAGCGGTCTGGTGGGCGAGACCATCCGCGTAGAGGGGCAGAACTTCCGCATCATCGGCATCTTAGAAGAAAAAGGCGGCTCCGCTTTCAGCAACGAAGACGACCAGATCATTATCCCCATGACCACGGCTCAAACCCGCCTGCTCCGGCGTTCGCAGCAATCTCAGGTGGACGTGATTTTTGTGCAGGCCTATGACTCAGATTCGATAACTCAGGCTTCCGAGGAAATTTCACAAATTCTCCGCGCCCGCCACCGCACCGAAATTGGCGAGGACGACTTCACCATCATCACCCAACAAGATATGATCGGCGTTGCATCTTCCATTACGAGCGTGCTGACCATTTTCCTGGGGGGGATTGCAGCCATATCCCTTTTGGTGGGGGGAATCGGAATCATGAACATTATGCTCGTTTCCGTCGTGGAGCGCACCCGCGAGATTGGTTTGCGCAAGGCCGTGGGGGCTAAGAAACAAGATATTCTCATCCAGTTTTTGGCGGAATCGCTTTTGCTCAGCTTGGTGGGGGGAATTGTGGGGATTGGCTTCGGGTGGGTGATCTCAACCGTGGTGGGGAAAATCGCCGCCGCCAACGATGTCGCCCTTAGCCCCGCCATTGACTTGAACTCAGTTCTATTGGCGACACTATTTTCCGTTGCCGTGGGGCTATTCTTTGGGATCTACCCCGCCAACCGCGCCGCGAGCTTGCAGCCTGTGGAGGCTCTCCGATATGAGTGAAATGGTATATTGGTAAGTTGGGAAATTGGTATATTGGGGATTGGTATATTGGGGATTGGGAAATTGGTGGGCTGGGAAATTGGTAAGTTGGGAGACTGGTAAGTTGGGAAATTGGTAGGTTGGAGCACTCATCACCTCGTTACCTCATCCCTCATTACCTCATCCCTCATTACCTCACCACCTCACCACTCAAACCATGAAAAAATTCAACCGCCGCATTTACAAAAACCCCCTAGCAATATGGCGTGATTTCAGACACGTTTTTTCACGCCGTCCCCTGATACGGAAAACGATGAGCGGCGAATTAGTCTCAGAGGCTTTTCGAGAGCGGCTGATGGTGACTGTTACCGAGGTCAACGGATGCCGGTATTGCCGGTATTTTCACGCCTCAGAGGCCCTCAAGGCTGGCGTCTCCCAGGCAGAGATGGAAGAATTTATGGCGGGGGCAATTCCAGAGAATACACCGCCAGAAGAATATCAGGCCCTGGCATACGCCCAGCACTGGGCCGAAAACGACGCCCAGCCCGACCCGGCCTTCGCCGAAAAACTACGCGCCACCTACGGGGAAGAAACCGCCGAGGCCATTCACCTCATCTTGCACATGATCCGGGTCGGCAACTTGCTGGGCAATACGTGGGATTATATTTTGTTCAGACTCTCTTTTGGCCGCTTGGGGGGAGAAAGAGGGGGGTAGTCTGATGGTCTGGAGACCTTCACTATCACAGGGTAAATCAAGGCTATACACAATTGCCCTGACGATTGCACACCTTGACTTGACCTGCATATCTAGCATAGTTTATAATGAAATGGGTGTGTTTCATTTCACTTGAAACAGAGCGAATCGAATTCGCCAAGGCATGGTGTTTGTCCATGCCCGGCATGCGAAATCCGCCTTCGCGGATTAGAACCAATCAGTACCAACCGACGCGCTGTGCGTGCCCTCTGGGCAAGGTCGGTTTCGCACACGGTGTGCACCCATTGGTGGAACAGGGTCGATTTCTAATTGATTTGGGTATGTTTTCAGGGCAATCTCAAGTCATTTGAAACACACCCTAATGAAATCAGTATCTTTTTTTTGAGAAGATACTAAAATCATCTCTAAAATCCGAAAGACGTTAGAAAAAATGACAGGTAAACCACTATGACAACCTTGAACGTGTTGTTGAAAGATATACTCCAACTGGAAACAGATTTGAGCCAGTTCGAAGCCCGATTTGGTGTGAAATCACAGGATTTTTATGACGCCATGATGCGCGGCGATCTGGAAGAATTCGATGCACTGGATAACTACCGGATGGTGTTCATTGAATGGCTGGCCCTTTACGAAACGTGGTTGAGCTTTGATAATAAGTACCGCCAGTTGGTCGCCCTTCAGCCAGTGGCAATTCAGATCAAGGCAAATCTGGAACCTGTTTATGCCTGACCACTTGATCTCTCCGGAGGTGTACCAGACATTCATCTATACCTTGCGCGAACACTATCCCAGTATACGCCGCTCCACGCTAGTCTATATTCCATCGGGTATGCTCTTCGGACGAGTCGAGGGGAATCTTCTCCTTGATGGGGGTATTATTCTCTGTGTACAAGAGTACCTCAACTTTGATCTTGGGGTCATTCAACGTTATGGCTACGAGGTTTCTCGCGCCCACATCTTACCGGATAATTCCGATTTCCCCATTGCTTCCGAATATTGCCGGGCGAATTACCATAACAAGGATAAACTCTACTGGTATGACTCCTTCCCACACCCAAATGACCCATCATTGGCAGTTTCAGACCCACACCATAAGCACGTTCATCCTGATATTAAGCGTAACCGCATTCCGGCGCCCGAACTTTCGTTCACCAAGCCCAATCTGCCATTTCTGATTCGAGAGATAGAGCAATTACTCACCAACGAAAGCCAGCGTCCACCGGGGGAATGAATTACCCCGCCGCAAGCGGACGGGGTATCCGCCCAAAATGCTTAATGCTTG
>DAOUWT010000041.1 GCA_030666985.1 Chloroflexota bacterium | reverse complement strand
CCGACTGCGCAGAAGACGGCCCCGATTCCGTGCCGGCCCAAACCGGCTCCCTCTGCGACACCCCCAACCCCCACCGGGCCGTCGTCTCTGAAGAGTTACTCATTTTCGAGAATTTCTTAGAAGATGGTGGCTTCGAGGAAAGCGGCCTTGGTGAAGGCGGGGAGAATGTCGTCATCCAAGCCTCCCAACAAAGTTCATTGAAGGCGGCCACAGTCGAACGCTCCAACGCCGCCGCCCGCAGCGGCTCATGGGGATACCTGATAGAGGCCGGCCCCGGAGAAGGCATCTTATTTGGCATCAAAGGCTATATGGAAAAAGGAGAAGACATCCGCTTCTCGGCTTGGCTGCGCAGCCCCCACGGAGAAAGTACCATCACCCCTCTCGTCTTCTGGATTGATGACGAAAATGACCTAAGACAGCCCACAATAGGCAAGGCGTTCACTATCGGCCCAGAATGGACACAAGTCGAAATCATCACCAGCACAAAGCAAGGTGTAAAATATGCCCTCTTAGCCTTCGAGGTAGGCCCCAACACCACACTCCACATTGACGATGCCATGTTCGAGTTCCCCCTCTGGCGCATGGCCGAATATGAAGGAGAAAGCCAGGTAATAGGCGGCGTGACCGTCCCCGCAGAGCCAGCCGCCGTCACCCACATCAACTTCATAATTCACATTGAAGACCCCAACAACCTTCACATAAAACCCTATTTCGAGACCCAAAGCACAATCTTCACCGAACTGGCACATGTCTTCCACGCCCACGGCGGATTCCTCACCATCCAGCCCGAACAAGACTGGCCCGAAGCCGCCGAGGCCGGTTTCCATCCCGGTCTGCTGGCCGAACTGGCCCAAAATTACAACGTCCAATATTCCAACCACACCCACGGCCCCAACTGCCTCGACCCCCAGGGCGTCCCGCGCAGCGCGGCAGATTGCAACACCAACCCCAATTGGGAAAAAACCTTCACCGATGACGACACCGTCGCCTACGCCCAAAACATGCGCCAACTTTACGAGAGCGCATCCGGCATCCCCGTCACAGACCACAACGGCAATTTCGACTTCACCGCCACGAGCCGCTTTGCCGAAGTCGGCATCCAAACCATGTCGGCCTTCAAAAACAAAAACGAGCAGCGCACCTACGACATGCTCATCAACAACCCCTGGCGTCCGGGCCAAGGCAACGCCCTGGAAGATGTCGGGAACTTCCTCGCCCACGACCCCGCCACCGAGATAATCTACATCCCCGGCTGGGGGCAGGCCCTCACGCGCCATCCCGACCGAGTCGCCGCCCGCATCCGCCCCATGCTCAGCCAATTCATCTCCTACGCCGACCCCGACCGCGTCAACTCCTTCTACATCGTCCTCCACGTCAGCTTTTTCTACTCGCGCACCGGAGACCCAAACTACCTCGCCTACAACGAAGCAACCGGCCAAATCACGCAATCCGAAGAATTCCAAACCCACATCCAATACTGGGACAACATGCTCACCGAGGTCATCGACCCCCTCGTAGAAGCCGGCTACCTGCGGTGGACGAGCATCCCCGAAATCGGCCAACTTTACCAAACCTGGGAGACCGCTTGCCATGAAAAATAAAATATTCCTTATAAGTTTTCTGCTTTTAGTAACCTTGGGATGTCGTGTGGGGGATAGCGCCCCCGCGGCGGCAGACGGCCCAACCGTGGAGGGGTGGGACCGCGCCCCAACGGCCCCGGCCCTGGGGGAGGGTGGGCACTGCGGCGATGGGGTTTGCTCCGGGCCAGAAACGGCCCAATCCTGCCCCCAAGACTGCCCCACGGGCGAGGCATCCCCCTCCCAAACAAGTGCCACAATCCCCTCTTCCGTCTTCGTCGTCCACTGCGAACCGACCACCGCCAACGAACATTCATGGATCAAACTCATCGAACTCGTCGACCTGGCCGACACCTACAACGTTCCCCTATCCATTGACTTCACCGCCCAATGGGCAGAAATGATTTCACGCGATATGTTCAAAACCAAGGCGGTTGAAAGCTGGCTAGAAAACGGGCACGAAATCGGCGGCCATCACCACGCCTACTGGGCCACCAAAGAGCGCGGCGCAACCTGGGATGGCTATACGAATACGCCCAAGGGTGAACTAGATTCCAAAGACCAAGGTAAGTACCTGGGGAGCATGGAAGATTATATGGAGATTCTCAACGCCCTCCCGGGAGAAAGAACGTCTGGCTGCCTAGGCAGCACTGATACACCCCAAGACAAAAAAGATTGGCCCTGCCAGATCATCTACGGGACTGTAGGCCACTCGCTCGAAGATGCTGTCAGCCAGCCCCACCAGACCACAATTGGTGCGTGCAGGGTCACTCAAATTGGGCACGCCCTAATTATGCCCCAAGAGGGCGGTGCGCTGGCAGAGTTATACGCCAACACAGACTCCGATGCCATATTTGGCGTAGTCGGCCATGTCTTCAACTACGACGAGCTTCCAGCCGCCTTCGAAGAATGGTTCAAGTTCCTTCATGCCCAAGACCCAGACGGGGAACGCCGCTTCACGGTCACGGAGTTGTTGGATGGCTGGGTCGAAAATGCTTCAGACCCCAGCTTCGACAAATGGAGTTTGTGGGTAGGTGGGCCGCATTTGAGAGGTGCAAACATCTACCAGCGGCGCGTTTACCCAGAAATTGATGGGGCTGACTTTATGGGAAATGACCCCCTTGGCCCGCCCTACACTCAAAGTGATTTCGACACGCTCTCTGCGTGGGGAGCAAATTATGTTAACATTTCCCATCCCGGTTTGTTCAGCGAAGAACCGCCCTACGCGCTCGATGAAGACGTCCAGGCTAATTTGGATAAGCTTTTGGGGATGATAGAAAAAGCCGACATGTTCGCCGTTATCAGCTTTCGCACCGGACCGGGACGGAGCGAGTTTGGCCTATGCTGCTTAGAAGACGCCGGCGATTGGTATGACGAGAGCTATCTCAACGATGAAGTCTGGCGCGATGAAGAGGCCCAAGCAGCCTGGGCCGAGATGTGGCAATACACGGCGGAGCGGTATCGGGACAACTCCATTGTGGTGGGTTATGACCTCATGGTAGAACCCAACAGCAACGAAATCTGGCTGGACGAGTGGAATCAGGAAGTGTTCTACGAGCAATACGGCGGCACACTCTACGACTGGAATCAGCTCTACCCGCGCATCACGCAGGCCATCCGAGAGGCCGACACCGAGACGCCCATCCTCATTGGCGGGATGGGTTATAGCGCAGTGAGCTGGATGCCGTACTTAGAGCCTACAGGCGATCCGCGCACGGTGTATACGGCCCATCAATACGCTCCCCATGGCTATACGCATCAAGAGATACCGGCAGAATACGAATATCCCGGAGAGATGGATTTAGATTGGGATGGAGAGGATGATATTTTCGACCGGGCTTGGCTAGAGGGGGAGGTTTTCGCCGTGTTGGAAGATTTTGCCGTCCAGCATCAAACCCCCGTGGCTGTGAACGAATTTGGCCTGGTGCGCTGGGTTCCCGGGGCAGCGGAGTTCATGGATGATCAAATGGCGTTGTTCGAAGAATATGGCATAAACTACGCCCTGTGGCAATGGGAATCCTCCTGGCCTCCTATACAAGAAGAAATTGACGCTTTCAACTTCCGCCACGGGCCAGACTCCGACAACCACGAGGATGTCGCCAGCAGCCCGTTGATTGAGGTTATCAAGAGTTATTGGGGGTTGAATATGGTGCGGCCGGGGGATTAGGGATTAGGAAACTAGGAAACTAGGAATCAGGAAACTAGGGATTAGGGAACTAGGAATCAGGAGAGCAGGAAAACAGGGAATCAGGGGAGCAAGGGCGCGGAGACGCGAGAGACGCAGAGAGTTGTTATTTTCTCTGCGTCTCTGCATCCCTGCGACTCTGCGTTAAAGATTTTGAAGCTCTGCGTTAACTGTTTTCGTTTCCCAAAGGATAAGGATAGTGAAGGTGTCCCACCGAACGCCCCCGCTCGGTCTGGAGTCCTTCGCTATCCCGTATAGTTAACTGTTTTTGCGGCGGCGGGAGATGGGGACTCCGGCGAGGGCCATGGTCATTGCTCCCAGGGCCATGGAGCCGGGGCAAATGCTGGAACCGCCACTATCCTCTTCGTCTTCGACTTCTTCTGATTGAGACTCTTCGTCAGTGTAGAGTTCTGGCTGCGGTTCTTCCTCGGCGGGAGCTTCTTCCCCTGGGGCAGCTTCTCCCAGGATTTGCAGATCATCAATCCAGATTGTGCCGGTTTTGGTCTCGCCGGTGGTGGTTCCTATCCCGAAGGCAAGGCCTATCACATCGGCAGGGTCAACGGGGGTGCCGGCGTTTTCTTCCCACTCTACGCGGAGAATCTGCTCCCAGGGCAGTTCTACGTATACCCACTCGTCCACGCTTTCGGGGGCTGTCTCCACCTGGTGGTAGTAGCTAGTGGGGGAGTCGGACGCGCCGCCGTGGGCATCCACGTCGAAGACTAAGCCAGGGTCGCTGGCGCGGTAGTAGAAGGAAATGCCACTCGTGCCTGTGAAGCCCGCTCCCCCACCGAAGAAGCGCGAACAGGTGCCCCAACTTTCGGGCACGACCTCGAAGTCGAGGCGGAGGGAAATGCTCCCACTGTGCGCCACGCTCCGGCCCGGGGAGCAGCCAAAGGTTGTAGATTCACCTCCCCCCCAGTAAGCTTCCCAGGCATCGGTTCCGGCCTCAAAGTCATCTATCACGGCTCCAGAGGCAAATTCCGAAGGCACGCCGGCGGAAGGTTGGGATTCCTCCTCTTCGGGAGCCTCCTCCCCAGGGGCAGGTTCGCTTTCCGTTTCTGGGGGCGATACAGGTGCCTCCGCGATCCAACGGTTGTAGAAGACATTCAACATGGGCACAAATTCCGCGGTGGCTTTTTGATTCCCCGCCACGCGGGGATGGTTGTCTCCGCTGCTGTCGTAGTAGAGGGTTCCGTTGCCGCTCCCGGTGCTGTATTCGACGGATCCGCCCTGGTAGCGGTGATGGTTGTCGGGGTGGGTGAGGATGTTGTGGAAATCCCACACGGCGACGTTGGCGTAGGGGTAATCGGCCAGCCAGTCGTTGACGAGCCATTCGTTGAAGGCGCGGGCGTTTTGGGCGTAGGCGGAGTCCTGGACAGCGGGCGCGGTGATGACGATGAAGAGTTTGTCGGGGCGGGCGCGGAAGTATGCCAGGATGTTGTTGTAAACGTATTTTGCGCCGCTGACAGTTTGCTCTTCGTAGTCACCCGCTGGATCGTTGGGGCTGCCCTCCAAGTTGGAGTTGGGGTAGCAGGATTTGAACATGACGATGCGGTTTTCTCCGCCAGGATCGGCGATTGTGCGGGCGTAGGATGAGTTTTGCCCGCTTTCGTTGTAGAGGGCGTCGGTGTAGCGTCCGCTTTCGGGGCCGGTGAACCATTGCGGCCAGTTGACAATGTCGGTGGCGTCGCCAATGGAGTCTGGTCCCCATCCGTAGTTGGTGTCACTGACAAAATAGTTGTTCTCGGAGAGGGTGCGCCCCAGGTCTCCGTCCCCGTCGGTGAGCCAGTTCTCCCCGCAGGAGTGGTGAATGAAGATCAGTTTGACGGGGTCGGGGGGTGGGGCGGGGTCGGGGGATTGGGCGTGGGCAGGGGTGAGGGTTGTGAGGAGTGTGAGGGTTGTGAGGATTGTGAAGAGTATGAGGTTTCTAAGGGGTGTGAGGGGGGTGCGTTTCATGGGGATTCTCCAGATATTGGGTAGTGGGTATTGGATATTAGATATTAGATATTGGAGATTGGAGGTTGGAATTACGTTTCACGTTTCACTTTTCACTACTGTATACCTCCCAATCATCTTCAGCCACCGGATCAATTGGGTTAAGATATGTGATTAGTTCCAGTATCTGTTGGTATTTCCTTGCCTTTATTGTAAAGTTATTATTGGGGGTTGTCAACAATGTTAAAAAGGGATACCACGGCGAGATATTGGAGTTTGGAAATGTGAGCTAATTGGCAAGTTAATCATCCTCCAGTGCATAGAAATTGAGTTGCCGTGGGGTAATCATCCCAATCATCTGGTATGACTTCATGCGTAATAAATCCTTGTCGAAGGTGATGATCAGATCAGCCTGCCCCGCAACCGCACATTCTACAATACGATTGTCGTCCGGATCGTCCGGAACAACGTCAAGCGTAATTTGAGGGTGAACCATTTCGGTGATTTCACCAATGGTGTCGAGGAAAATCGCGATCTGGCTTTCGGGCCATTCAAATTTATCTCGTAATTTTTCCTCGATTTCGGACAAGATTGGCGCGGAGATGAGCAAAATCAGCTTGCCGCCTGAAGCAAGCTGTAGTACAGTTTCGGCCCGTCTGCCAAACAGGGCGGCCGAAATGTATACGTTTGTGTCAAATACTATCCGCAATAATGGAGTAGTCATGACTCAAGAAACTGTTCTAGTTCTTCGTCTGTATAGATATCGAACCGGGCGGCGGTTTCCATGCCCCACTGACGGATCATCTTCCACTGGCGCACAAACTGGTAATGACGAAAGGCTTCTCGCATCAATTCACTTTTGGTGCGGTTTTCTTCGCGTGCGATCTTCCCAATAGTATTATACATCTCTGGGGGGAGTGAGATATTCAAAATGCGGGTTGTGCGGGTTGCAGGGGTTGCCATGTTTTCCTCCTGTAATACTCAGTAATACACTATAAGAGAATTATGGCAAATAATGCGAGAGATGTCAAGTCTTGTCACGCGACGCGACCCTCATTTCTCAGGGTGCAATATGCGTCCGAGAGAGTGAGGTGGGTGTTGTTGGTGTGAGGGAGATTTTGTTATTTCTATGCTATAATCCAAAGAAGCTTTGGAAGGTTTCGGTATAGGATTTCGCGTGGTCGTGCAACAATTTGCCACGAATTTCACGAATTTGCACAAAAAAAGCAAAAATTAGTGTAATTCGTGCAATTAGTGGCGGAAAAATCAAGGGTTCATAAGACTATCACGCAAAGTTCTAAAGACCCAGATTCAAACAGAAGTTATAAAACTTAGTGACTTTGTACCTTCGTGGTAAAAGCGACCTTTTTGCAAGGAACGACCTTTTTGCAAGGCAGGAAAATAAATAAATATGCCAAAATTCATATTTTTAGATATCGAATCCGCTTTCATGTGGGTCAGTGCCGCAATGTATGGCATGAACTCAGCCACACTCTGCATGGATACTGGGAAAAATCATCTATCATTCAGAGATGGGCGATTTTGATTTACCTGTCGAAGATGACGATTCCAACTGTGAGCAACGCATCGAAGTCCCCCACAAGAATGACCTGGATTTAGGGAGGGAATTGGTCTTCGAATTCGTTGATGCGCATCTCCCTCGCAAGTATGGTGATGTTTCACAGATTTTTCGTCGCCAAGGAGCTTATGGGCGTTATAAAGCACTCCTGGATCGAAATGGATTGCTCCAAACGTGGTACGATTATGAGAACAGCCGCACTGAGCGCAAAATCCGTGAGTGGTGCGAGAGAAATGGGATTGAACTGGAAGGAGAACAGGCAGAAAAACCGCTGCGAGAGGGGAGCCAGCCACTCACCCAAATCAAGCCCAAAAGGATACCAGACATGGAACAGGCAACAGCAAGTGAAAGAGCCGCAAATTACTTTCGCCAAGAATACCTCTGTTCACAAGCCGTCCTAATGGCATTTGCGCCTCAACTTGGGCTAGAACTGCAAATGGCCTCCAAGATAGCCGCTCCCTTTGGGGCCGGGATTGGGCGATTGGGCAAAACCTGCGGCGCGGTTTCAGGAGCATTAATGGTCATAGGCTTAAAATTCGGTCACGAAACCGCAGATGATACAGAGTCCAAAGAACTCACATTTGAACTAACCAGAAAATTCCTCGAAGAATTTGAATCCCGCAATGAGAACCTTCTTTGCCGCGAGTTGCTGGGGCTAGATATCAGCAACCCCAAGGAACTAGAATTAGCAAGAAACGAGGGAGTATTTGACAAACGATGTCCAAAATTCGTGCGCGATGCGGCTGAAATCGTTGAGGAAATTCTAAACCGAGACTAACTGCCGGCTGCGCTAGAAAGCAGACTTTTCTTGTAACCGTTCAGGGGGGTGTCATTCTGAGGGCGTTTTTTGCCCGAAGAATCTCCCACATCGAGAGCAGGGAGACTCTTCGTTCGCACAAAACGCTCTCTCAGAGTGACATGGCTGAACGCTTACTTTTTCTTATATACAAGGAGAAATAAGACCATGCGTACATATCACGGAAAAATAATATCCTTAGACGCCAACAACAATGTCTATAATTATCTTGTTGAAGACCAGGGATGGATTCTCCACGTGGGAGACACACTCCCTCCCGAATATGCCAAAACTGGCTCGACAATCGAGCTAGGGGATCAGGCTCTGCTGCCATCTTTTGGGGACGGCCACCTCCATTTCTCAAATTGGGCCCTAATCGCCGCCTCTTACTTTGACGTCAGAAAAGCGCGTGACATCCCCGAAATCCAAGAAATGATTCGGGAATTCATAGCCCAAAACAAAAAAGTGAAAGCCATTATCGCTTTTGGAGTGTCCAAACACAGTGTCGAAGAAAAACGCTTGATCTATAGAAAAGAGCTAGATAAAGCCTGCCCTGATATACCTTTGGTTATCATTTGTTATGATGGCCACTCAGCCGTTTTTAATACAAAAATGCTAGAAAAATTCCCCGACGAAGTTAAAACCCTGCCCGGTTTCAAAGAGGAGAAAGGCCATCTCTTCAATGAATCATATTTCGCAGGGACTGATTATGCGACCTCGTTGGTTCCTCCCCTTGATCTCGTGACAAGTATAATAAAAGGCTTTGACCTTTTAGCAGAAAAAGGGATTGGATTAATTCACGCCACCGAAGGCATCGGTTTTCCCAATGACCTCGACATTATGCTCGTAAGCTTGATAGCCAAAGCTGCCACAAAGGCAAATCAATTCCAAACACGCTTATTCTTCCAAACCATGGATGTTGAAAAGGTGCTAAAGCGTAAACTTCCCCGCATTGGGGGATGTTTCGCTACCGCCCTGGATGGCTGCTTTGGGGCCTGTGACGCCGCCCTCCACGAACCCTATAGCAACGACCCGGACAACAAAGGCATACTCTACCAAAGTGAAGAAGAGGTATTTGAATTCGTCAAACGGGCAAATCGGGCCGGCTTGCAAGTCGAAATGCACGCCATCGGGGACGCGGCCGTCTCCCGGGCCGTGAGCGCCATTGAGGCTGCCCTGGCCGATTACCCTCGCGCCGACCACCGGCACACCATCATCCACGCTTGCCTGATTCGGCCCGATGATTTGAAGAAAATCGCCGCGCTGGGGATTGGCATCACCCTCCAGCCCGGATTTTTAATCAGCCCCTTGGAGCCTGTGGACTACTTGACCAAAATCCTCGGCGACCGCGTCAAGGGAAGCTCGCCTTTGCAATCCATGTTGGACGCTGGCATCCACCTCAGCGGCGGTTCAGATGCTCCCGTCACCTATCCCGACCCCATCGAAGGCATCTACGGGGCTTGTAACCATCCCTACGATCCCAGCCAATCCCTCTCGATCGTAGATGCTCTAAAAATGTACACCTACGAAGTAGCCTGGACGTCTTTTGATGAAAAAGAACGCGGCAGCCTAGAAAAAGGCAAAATAGCGGATATGGTGATCTTGAACCAAAATCCCTTAGAACTTAATCCCAAAGATTTGCGTTCACTAAAGGTTGAAAAGCTATTTTTACGCGGAGAAGAATATAAACCCGGCATGGGAATCATGGGAATGCTCTGGAATAGTTTTGCGGGAAGAAAAGAGAAAATTTAGGAGTTTTGAACCCTCATGAAACAACGAAAACTTACCTTAATCCTGATCCTGATTGCGATCTTTGCGCTCGTCTTGGTGGGGATAGTAGCCATTATTTACATATATACCCTAGAAAACCCAGAGGTTTTGGAATCTATCCCGAAAATCTCTGCCCCCTCCTCAATCCCCCCCCAACCAGATCGCTACCCAGAAGCATACATCTTCCCCGGAGAACCTGTCCAATTAGTATGGTTCTACAAACCCCCTCAGAACGGTGACTTAGAGACCGTAGCAGCCCAATTCGATACTTTCATCTTAACCAAAAAAGACGAAGAAGAACGTGACAAACTCAAAGAATTGGGCGTGACCGCGCCCATATTGGAATACCTGCGCT
Organism: Chloroflexota bacterium; assembly: GCA_030666985.1. Taxonomy (GTDB): domain Bacteria; phylum Chloroflexota; class Anaerolineae; order Anaerolineales; family UBA11858; genus B10-G9. The sequence goes on along the minus strand of DAOUWT010000041.1, from coordinate 3,784 downwards.
TCGACGCCATCATGGATCCCGGAGATTGTGAAAGCACCCCCTGGGGAAACCAGGTCGCCTATGAGGCAGGGGATTTCTGCCGCATCAGCCAAGAACATCCCGGCTGGTTCTTGCTAGATAGAAACGGAAATCGGATCGAAGATAGCGAACGCTTTTTCTACATGGACCCCGGCAACCCAGAATGGCGTGCGTTTTGGCTCCAAAGGGCCCGCAGGGCACAAGAAGAACTCGGCTGGGAGGGAGTGTTTTTGGACAACGTGGAAGCCAGCCTCCAAAAACACGAAAATGTCGGTTTAGAAAAATATCCCTCCCATGCCGGTTTCCAGGAGGCAACAGTGGGCTTCTTGGACTATATTTATAGCGAATATTTCCAACCCCAGGGGCGCCCTCTCTACGCAAATATCATCTCCCTGGACAACACAGAAGTGTGGTTCCGCTACCTCAACTATTTGGACGGGGCCATGGTAGAAGCCTGGGTCGTTGATTGGCACGATCATTACCGCTGGCCCGACCGCTGGGAAGAGCATCTCCAACTAGCCGAGCAGACCCAAGAAATGGGGAAAGAAATCATCCTCATTGCCCAAGGTGACCGGGACGACACAGACCGCCAGCGTTTTGCCTTTGCCTCCTATTTGCTCATCACAGAAGGGAGAGCGTCCTTTCGCTACAGCCTCGCCAATCACCACCAAGTAATTCGTTCCTACCCCAACTACGCCTTCGACCTGGGCCTCCCCCTCGGCGCACGCTACCAGGACGGGGATTTTTGGGTTCGGGATTTCCAGCGGGGACAAGTCCAAGTGAACCCCAAAACCCATCAGGCAAGCATTGTGGTGGGGAGTGAAAAGTGAAGAGTGAGGAGTGAAGAGTGAAACGTGCCGCGTGAGGGGGGGATGTGGCGCGGGGGAAGACATGCCCCGCAGGGGAGGGACGGGGGGTGGGGAATATGCAGCCCGCAGGGGAAGATGTAGCCCGTGGGGAAAATGTGCCCCGCAGGGAGGAAGATGTAGCCCGTGGGGAAGGTGTGCCCCGCAAGGGGGAGACATGCCCCGTGGGGGAAGATGTAGCCCCGTGGGGAAGGTGTACCCCGCAGGGGGCTGGGCCTGCCCCTCCCCCGGCCCTCCCTAAAATTAGCTCCAAAGAGCCTTATCGCTGAGGTATTTGTATCCAGCGTCAGGAAAAATAGTAACCACCACGCCTTCATCCAATTCTTCGGCCACTCGCAGGGCCGCCACAGCCGCCGCCCCAGAGGAGATGCCAACAAAATAGCCTTCCTCGCGGGTCAAACGACGAACCATCTCGTAAGCTGCCCCGGTAGCAACCTCTAAGGTGCGGTCTGGGGTGGCGGGGTCATAGATACCCGGCTGAATGGCGGTGGACATGTACTTGAGGCCATCCAAACCATGGGAAAGTGCATCAGGCAAGACAGCGATGGCCTGTATTGAGGGGTTATATTCCCCCAAGGCGCGGGTGACGCCCATAAAAGTCCCGGATGTTCCCAACCCGGCCACAAAGTGCGTGATTTCTCCCCCTGTCTGGGAAATGATCTCAGGACCGGTGCTATGATAATGGGCTTGCCAGTTAGCCGCGTTATCATATTGATTAGCGTAATAGTACCGTTCGGGGTGTTCCTGGGCAATCTTGCGAACGCTTCGAATAGCTCCGTCGGAACCTTCCACAGCGTCGGTAAAAATCAGTTCTGCCCCTAAAGCACGCAGGATGGCAACACGTTCTGGGCTGGAATTCTCTGGCATCACCATGGTCACGGGTACATCAAGAGCAGCCCCAAAAGTAGCATAGGCGATCCCCATGTTCCCAGAAGTGGAATCCAGCAAGCGCATCCCAGGGAAAAGCTGGCCCTCGAATAAAGCCGTTCGGATAATGTTGAAAGCGGGACGATCTTTCACCGAACCCCCAGGGTTGAGCCATTCGGCCTTGGCGTAGACCTGGACATTGGGGGAGATATGTTTAGTAACGTAGCGCAGAGGTAGCAGCGGGGTATCTCCCACAGCCTTCAGCAAAGCCATGCCCTCCACATCGATTGGATGCGAGGTCGGTGGGACCGAAATTGTGTTTAGCTGTGTGGTCATAGTTTCTCCTTTAAACAAAACGGTCAATAGACATCAAAAAAGGGCAGCGCACTTACCGCTCTGAGTTCGAATATGAACGCTTGCGGGGTCGCGACTACCCTTTGCCAGTCTATTGACCGTTAGTAATTCCAGAATTTTGACGAGACGGGTAGTGCTACGATCCCCACCCCGTACAGGTGCAATGAAACATGTTTGATTCCTCCATGATTTATATGAGAAAACTGACGTAAATTATATCTGGAGTATGGTTTTTGTCAAGGTTTAAACGGGGCCTGAATAATCACGATCCCAAGATATTCTCCCGCACCAAGGCTCCTACTGCTTCCCAATTATAGCGAGCTGAGACCAACTTGTAACCGGCTTCACCAAAGGCTCGGCACCGCTCCGGATTGCCGACCAGTGCCGTCAGCGCCTTGGCCAGGGCATCTACGTCGCCAACTTCGACAAGATAGCCAGTCTCTCCATCAATAACGAAATCGGGAATAGCCCCCACATTGGTGGCGACAACGGGCAGCTTTCGAGAAAAGGCCTCGATAAAAACCGCTCCAAATGGCTCTCGTTTGGTTGGCAAACAGAAAACCGACGCCCCATGGTAGTATTCGAGCATCTCTTCCAGCGGGACTCGGCCAACGGCCTCACAATTGGGCAAATCAACCACAGGGGTAGAACCAACAATCGTCAACTGGGCCTCCGGGTAAGTTTGCAGCACTTTCTCAAAAGCCTTGACCAGTTCAGGGCCTCCTTTGCGCTCCCAATCCAACCCCACAAAGAGAATGCTTTGATTGGAATATCCTTCATTTTCTGGTTCATCGATCAGTGGCTTAATATTACTCCCCATATAAACACAGCACACCTTCTCATGTGGGGTCTCATACTGCTCCACAAGCGAGCGCGAGATATTCGAACTCCGGATGAATATCTGGGTTGCATTCTTGTAGACGGTTCTTTCTAACTTGATCCAAGCTTGCGCATATAACATGCTAGAGTCAAACCCAGGATAATTTAAATTTTCCAGATGAGTATGATCGGTATAGACATAATTGGGTAAACCCACCACACTGGCGTCGTAGAGAGAATACAATTGGAACGAAAAGTCGTACTCTTCAGGATCAATTAAATTCCCGACCAATTTCTTGATTCGCTTGAAAATATAAGGGGTGCGCCAAAAGCAAGTTTTTAACTTCCGCCTGCCGGATACAATCCCAAAGCCATAAAACCTGAAAACGTGCAGCAGGTTTATCAGCACAATGTCTAATCTTCCACGGATGATTTTTGCCAGTTCGATAATATCGAGGTCATATTCCGGGAACGTGTCACGCAATAACTGCTCCACGCTCTCATTGATCGGCGGCTTGCTCCAGACTCGGATAAAAGCTATCTTTTTGTTCATTGGTGCTCCTCAGGGTACTGCCCGCAGGTGCAACGCACTTGTCTAGCCTATGAATGAATGCAGGCTAGCAGACAAAACCCATTGAAATGGGTTATAAATACAACAATTCTCAACGCGATAAATCGCGTTTCGTGTTTTAGACGCCGAATTCATTCGGTGGCTCGGATGAAGGCTATCTTTTTGTTCATTGGTGCTCCTCAGGGTACTGCCCGCAGGTGCAACGCACTTGTCTAGCCTATGAATGAATGCAGGCTAGCAGACAAAACCCATTGAAATGGGTTATAAATACAACAATTCTCAACGCGAT
>DAOUWT010000169.1 GCA_030666985.1 Chloroflexota bacterium | reverse complement strand
GGGGGGTGGTCTCACGCCCCACCCCCCCGTCCCCACCAAATATCCACGGGATCTGAATAATTTTTAGGCTAGGGAGTTTTTGTAATGAGTATCTTGATTGATAAAAACACACGTTTATTAGTACAAGGCATTACCGGTCGCGAAGGGCTATTTCATACTGAACAGATGGCCGCCTACGACACAAATATTGTGGCTGGTGTTACCCCCGGCAAGGGCGGTGAATGGGTTCTGGGGGGCAAGATCCCCGTTTTTGATTCGGTCAGAATTGCCAAAGAAACCACCGGCGCAAACACGTCTGTGATCTTCGTTCCGTCCCGCTTTGCGGCAGACGCCATGTTCGAAGCTGCTGACGCAGGTATAGAGTTGATCGTCGCTATCAGCGAAGGCGTCCCCGTGCAGGATATGATGCGCGTTCGCAATTACCTGGACCAAAAGCGGGTTCGTTTAGTGGGGCCAAATTGCCCGGGCTTGCTTACTCCAGGCGAAGCCAAGGTGGGGATTATCCCTGGAAACATTGCTATTTCTGGCAATATTGGGGTGGTTTCCCGCTCTGGGACTTTGACCTACGAGGTGCTTTATGCCCTCAAAGGACTTGATATGGGAGTAAGTACCTGCGTCGGCATTGGGGGCGACCCTATCAATGGAACCAATTTCATTGATGTCTTACGCATGTTCGAGGAAGATGTTCAAACCGAAAAAATTATCTTGATTGGTGAAATTGGCGGCACTGACGAAGAAGAAGCCGCAGAGTTCATAGCCAACCAAATGAGCAAGCCCGTGGCGGCTTTCATTGCCGGACAAACCGCTCCCCCCGGAAAACGGATGGGGCACGCTGGGGCCATTGTTCAAGGCGGGACAGGGCTGGCGAAAGACAAGATCAGAGCTTTGAAGGAGGCAGGTGTAAAGGTAGCTAAACACCCTGAAGAAATTCCTACTCTACTCTAAGATGGTGCGTGGTGCGTGAAATGTTTTTCATTCAAAAAGAGACCGCCTCGATTGAGGCGGTCTCTTTTTGTTCAAGTACACAAGGGAAGTAACCGCTCACCTCCCCCATCCCTATATGGCAGACCTCCGAGGTTTTGGAGGATTTAGATTTTGGATATTCCTTACATCTTCTCCTCGACATATTGGGCAGCTTCTCCAACGGTCGTGATCTTCTGAGCTTCTTCATCAGAAATCTCGCCGCCAAATCTATCTTCGAATTCCATGATCAGTTCAACCAAGTCTAGCGAATCTGCGCCCAGGTCCTCTCTAAAACGTGCTTCAGGAACTACTGTATCAGGATCAACTGCCAAAAGGTCTACGATAATTTCTTGTACTTCTGTCAATGCATCAGTCATAAAACTCTCTCCTTTATTAAAATCGGGTAATATCTCAATAATCTGGCACGTAAAAAATGGGCTTCACTAGAATAATATCACAAAATTGGACTATCCACCAAATTATGCTAAGTGAATTGTATCCGCAGCAATAAATCTGTCAAGACCAAAAACTTGCAGCGCAAGAAAAAAGCCCCGCAGCCACTTTTGAGTAGCTGCGGGGCTTAGTGAATTCTCCTAAACTCTTCCTAATTAGCGTCTTCCTAGCTTCAACAAGCCGGTAGCCATTCTTGGCGATTGGGCCTGGGTGTCCTCTTTACCAAAGCTAATTACTTCACCATCCTCTGTAACAGCCTCAAGACAAAGCCCAAGGCTTTGCATTTCCCGGACGAGGACATGGAATGAAGCTGGTACGCCAATATCTTCAATTGGCTCACCTTTGACAATAGCTTCGTAAGCTTTCACACGACCAACGACATCATCCGATTTGATTGTCAACATCTCTTGTAAGATGTGAGCAGCGCCGTACGCTTCGAGCGCCCAGACCTCCATCTCACCAAAACGCTGACCACCGAACTGCGCCTTTCCACCCAATGGTTGCTGGGTGACCAAACTATAGGGGCCGGTAGAACGCGCGTGAACCTTATCTTCGACCAAGTGGTGAAGCTTGAGTATGGTCATGATGCCTACCGTAACGGGATGGTCATACACTTTCCCGGTCAAACCATCTCGTAAAATCTGCTTACCAAAGGTAGGAAGCGGTTTCCTTGTTTTTGCAACTACTTCATCCGCTCGCACACGAAGCTTTTCCAAGGACAAATCCTTTAAATCATCCTCCACATCTTCTACCACATCCTCAATCCATATTTCTAGACAAGCTTTAAGGGTTCGTTCATCTTGGGCATTGCGTTCTGTAACCGGTATATCGGCATCTTCGAAGAAAAGAATTTTCTCCGGATCGTAACCTTTCTCGCGGAGCCATTCACGTAAAACGGCTCGACGGGCATAATTCTGATTACTGGACAACTCATAGGCATCGTAACCCAGACCGCTCAACCAATCCTCAAGGTATAAACGACGTACTTCATCCTCGTCAAAGATGTCTTCAGGGTCATAATCATATTGATTGAGCCATTCCCAGGCCTGTTCCATGACACCTTTCCAGGCTTTGTCAATCATCCAAGCACGAGCTAGTTCAGCTTCGATTTCGTCTTCCTTTGCCCCATCGAAAACAGGGGTAATGGCCCGGAATCCCAAACGATATGAGGCCCAGCCTAGATGCGCCTCTAATACCTGTCCAATGTTCATGCGGCCAGGAACTCCAATGGGGCTAAGGAGCATATCAACGGGCGTACCATCCTCCATGTAGGGCATGTCTTCAGCGGGAACAACGGTTGAAATAACTCCCTTATTCCCATGCCGGTTAGCAACCTTGTCACCTTCCGTCAACCGGCGTCGTTGAGCAACAAAGATGCGCACCATTTTTTCAACACCGGCCGACAGGTCGGCATTATCTTCTCGCGTGTAAACTTGGACTTCAATAACCTTCCCTCGTTCTCCGTGCGGCATACGCAAAGAAGTATCTCTCACATCCCGCGATTTTTCTCCGAATATAGCCCGCAGCAAACGCTCTTCGGGGGAAAGCTCCTTTTCACCTCTCGGGGAAATCTTGCCCACTAAGATGTCTTTCGGGCCTACTTCAGCGCCAACCCGAATAATGCCATCTTCATCTAAGTCCTTGAGGGACTCTTCTCCAACATTAGGAATATCACGGGTGATTTCTTCAGGGCCCAGGCGGGTATCGCGAGATTCAACTTCATGTTCCTCAATGTGAATCGAGGTATAGAAGTCATTGGCAATAAGATGCTCGGAAATTACTACCGAGTCCTCAAAATTTGCACCTTCCCACGACAAGAAAGCCACCACGACATTTTGCCCCAGGGCAAGATTGCCGTTTACGGTCGAAGAAGAGTCAGCAAGCACATCGTCTTTGTGAATTATTTGCCCTTTACTGACAATTGGGCGTTGATCAATGCATGTGCTCTGGTTAGAGCGCTGATACTTCCACAGGTTATGCTCTCGTAACTCGCCTTCTGGATTGCGAATGATGATTCTGTCCCCGACAACAGAAATCACTTCGCCATCCTCTTCGGCCAAAAGCACCTGGCCAGAGTCCATAGCGGCCGGACGCTCAATTCCAGTGGATGCCATGGGAACATCAGGCTTCAACAAAGGCACACCTTGGGCTTGCATGTTCGCGCCCATCAGGGTTCGGTTGGCGTCATCGTGTGATAAGAAAGGAATCAAGGCTGCGCTGATGCCTATAATTTGATTGGGGGCCACATCCATATACTCTATCTCTACAGGAGTAAAGTAGTCGAACCCCAAACGATGCCGCGCAGAAATGCGATCTTGGACAAATTCGTAGTGCTCGTTGAGGGGGGCATTGCCTTGAGCGATGACGAAACGATCCTCAGCATCAGCCGCGAGGTATACCACATCTTCCGAGACATAAGGTCTAACGAATACTTCCTCTATGCCTGCCTTCAGCATTGCATCTACCATTTTCTGGTTTATTCGTTCACCTTCTTCAACGATGACTTTGCCAGTTTCAGGATCTTTGACAGTTTTTCGAAGTTCACATCCGATAAGCTCAGGATCATCAGGAGAAGCCGTATTGTGCACTTTGCGGTAGGGGGTTTCGATAAAGCCGTAATCGTTCACTTTGGCATAGCAAGCAAAACGCCCTATCAGGCCGATGTTTGGTCCCTCAGGCGTTTCAATGGGACAGATTCTACCGTAGTGGGATTGATGAACATCGCGCACGTCAAAACCTGCTCGCTGCCGGTGCAAGCCACCCGGCCCCAACGCCGAAAGTGTGCGCTTATGCCTCAATTCGGAAAGGGGATTGGTTTGATCCATGAATTGCGAAAGCTGACTTGAACCAAAGAATTCCCGCAGAGAAGCTACGACAGGGCGGATGTTCACCAGGGAAACGGGGGCCATTTTCTGTCTACCACGAAGAGACATCCTTTCTCTAATTACCCTCTCCATGCGGCGAAAACCAATGCGGAGCTTATTTTGGATCAACTCATCCACGGTCTTAATGCGGCGATTCCCCAAGTGATCAATATCATCTGGGTTTTCCATACGATTATTGATCTGGACCAGCCGGTACACCAGATGATAAATATCCCACTTGGTGATTGTCTGATGAGTTATCGGAACCTTATCGTATAGCTCGAATTTCTGATTTAATTTGTACCGGCCCACACGCTTGAGGTTGTAGCGGCGCTCATTGAAGAGCTGATTTTCTAAGAACTCCCGAGCATTCTCGACCGTTGCCGGGTCTCCAGGCCGCATACGTTTGAAGATATCAATCAAAGCTGCCTCGGCGATGGTAAGTCCATCAACCAGTTCCCAATCCGGCTCTTGGCCAAAACAACCGGGGATAAGCATCCGGTCGGGATCAGTATCTACATCCTCGAACAAAGCCATGAGTTCTTCGTCAGTGCCATTTTGGAAAGGAGAATCCTCAATACCATCATCAACTGCCGCAAGGGCACGCAAGAAAATCGTCACCGGAATTGTACGCTGGCGATTGAAGCGAATAACCAGGTAGCCCGTCTTGCGAGTTTCGAACTCCATCCAAGCTCCCCGATCCGGGATCATCTTGGCCGTTGCCAAACGACGCCCTGTGGAGTGATCGACATCCGCCTCGAAATAGACACCCGGAGAACGGATCAATTGAGAAACTACAACACGCTCGGTGCCATTGATGATGAAAGTCCCCTTGGGAGTCATGACAGGAAATTCACCCATGAAAATTTCTTGCTTGATCGGCTCAGGGACTTTTGCACCCGCCAAGAGCACAAAAACATACAAAGATGAAGAATATGTCAAATCACGTTCTATACATTCCTGAATAGTATATTCAGGTTCCTCGAAACGATATGTCAAGCCCCACTGTTCTGCCTCGATCGAGTCGCTAGGGAAATATAAACGCATCTTCTGGTTATAGGACTCGATCGGCGAAATCTCATTTAATAATTCCTCTATCCCTTCTTTCTTGAGACGCTTGAAAGACTCTAGCTGGACATCGATCAGCGGAGGCAGGTCATATTCATAAGTAATGCGGGCGTAATTCTTGGCTGGTGACTGAGCCATATCATCCCTCCTGGTTTCAACTAACTACAGGTAATTATTCACTCCCCTAGGCAAGACTTCCGAGGTTTTTGGAGTGCAAACCTCGGAAGTCTGCCGTGCTGGGACGGGGAGGTGAACGCTTACAACCACAGGTCTAAAGGATTGGTAATGATGGGTATTTTCACTACGCACGGTGTGTCAGCATTAAGGCACTATGCGCTAGAATGCCCCGGCTATTCACCAGGGCAAATAATTCAACTACAAAAATCAAGTTGACAAATCAATAGTCTTAAATCCTTTTTGAAGCATAAGGCGGCTTCAATACAGAACAAGTATTATAATAACCAGACAACTCTTGGTCAAGGCAAGTGAGGGTTTTTGACAGGGCAATTGCATATGGGATACAAATCCATTCCTTCCTCACGCTCGAGATGGGTCGGCAGCCCCATCGGGTGCGGAATCCAGGGGAGCTGGCGATCCCCTTCGAGCAGTGAGACGGGCGATCCTCTTCGAGCAGTGAGACAATCCATTCCTTCCTCACGCTCGAGATGGGTCGGCAGCCCCATCGGGTGCGGAATCCAGGGGAGCTGGCG
>DAOUWT010000337.1 GCA_030666985.1 Chloroflexota bacterium | reverse complement strand
GTTAATCTGCTTTGCTCTGAGGGCGGCTCATTCTGAGCAGCTCAAAATGAGCCAGGCACTTCCCCGTACTCCACCCGCAGGATGTGGCCATCCTGCTTGAGCGTAGTGAAAAACCCTTTACGGATTTCCGCCGCGTAGTACTAGTGTCTTGTCAAGTGTAATTTGACGTGTTCGTAGTGGGGCACGAGAGTGCCCATTGTAGGCGTGGGGCGAACTCGCGTTCGCTACTACAAACCATCATTTCACATTTGACAGACCACTAGTGGCTTAAAACACTTGCGCATCAATTATTCGATATGCTGATACTGCCTTGTTTGTTTGGGTATTTTCCCACAAATCCTGAGTAGAAATCACGAATTACCTCAAAATCAACCTCTATATCCCCCGTAGGTTTTAGGCTTGACCCAAGCCCACATACTTTGCTTTCGTAATCAATATAAGCCATGACGATTGGCACCTGTGCCTTCAGCGCAATATAGTAAAAACCAGTTCGCCAACGAGATGCTTTGCTGCGTGTGCCCTCTGGGGCAAGGCCTATAACCAACTTGTCGTATTCATCAAACTTTGCAGCGACCTTATCGACCAAGTTAGCTCGCTCTTGTCTGTTGACCGGTATAGCACCTAAAGAACGCATGAAGATACCCAGTGGCCCTCGAAAGAGTGATGCCTTCCCCATCCAGCGGATTGGGATACCTTCAGCAGCCATCAACAACAATATAATGACAAAGTCCCAATTGGAGGTGTGGGGAGCGCCAATTACCACATAGCGAGACGTGCGAGGTTGAACAACACGTGTGCGCCATCCTATCAAACGCAAAATGCGCCGGGCTATCTTTTGTACCAAGGTAGATTTTTGTGTATCTCGTGCTGGTGACATTGGTCTAATTTTTTCCTTTCCGCTCAGAACAAGCGAAGTTGCTCAAAAAACGGTGGAGAATTGGCAATTTTGTAGGTCGAAATGGCATCTCAGTGCAAAGCATGCTTCGCGAAACACGCCCGCCTCATCACCTGATCCCCCTGCCTCCCTGCCTCCCTGAGACTTCAACTCTCCCCCCACGTCTCAGAATACCAAAGCAGATACTGCTCCAAATGAGCGCCCCAATATTCTTCATTATGCGTGCCGGGATTCAGGTGCCACTCGTGAGGAATGCCTCGCTCATTGAGCATATCTTCGAATATATGAATGTATTCGCCATCGCCATCATTTTCCCCAATATCTATGAAAATACGCGGCATCTTCTCAGGCGGTATCTCATCCAGCCAGCGAGAGATTTTTAAGCCATCAGTATAAAAAACTGGCGCACTATGCGCTCCTAAAGCTCCAAACATTCCCCAATATTGTAAACCAATATGGAGGGCCCAATTCCCCCCTCGAGATAACCCCCCAATAGCGCGAAACTCATGTCCAGGGATAGTCCGGTAGTGATTGTCGACCCAAAGAACCAACTCGAAGACCAACACATCTCCAAATTTATTTTCGGGTGGCAATGACCAATCCCGGTCTCTGGGCATGACAATAATAAAAGGCGGAATTTCTCCCTCGGTCATCAGCGTCCGGGCCGTTTCGACTACCCCCAGGCGAACCCATTGATTATCCGTGGAATACAAACCGTGCAGCAAATATAAAACGGGGTAATATTGCTCTGTGTGATGGTAATAGCAGGGAGGGAGATAAACCTGGAACGCCAGGGGATGCTCCAACTCGGCGGCGGAGATGGACTCTTTTTCAAGGTATCCTCCCCTATTCCAGCAGTGGTGCGGGGTGGGGGATGCTTGAGTCCCCTCCGTGGGGGGAGCGGCGGAGGGGGGTGGGGGCGTATCCGTGGGGTAGGGAGCCACCGTGGGGGAGCGGGTCACCATAGGGGTAGGTGAAAGCTCCACCGTGGGGGACGCTGGGGGCGTCTGCATCGGGGTGGGAGACACCCATCCCCCCTCTCCCGTCTGGCTCACGCCGGGAGTGCAAGCTGACGTGCTAAGGATAAGCAAAAAGCTAATAAGCAACCACGAAGCAATTTTCAATGTTATTCCTCTTCTTGTTCTTTGTTGTCTTCTTCCTCTTCCCGAATCCCAATTTCTACCTTCTCTTCCATCTGGATTTTACCACGTAAAAAAGCCCCCTCTTCTGTAGAAAAGGCTGTGGTGGTCACATCTCCCCACACCCGGCCCGTACTGCGAATTTCCACCTTTTGGGCTATGATATTGCTCCGAACGGTTCCAGCCACAATAACAGCATTGGCTTGGATGGTCTCGCTGGTCACTCGGCCTTCTTTATCGACCACTATCATGCCTTCGAGATTGATTTTGCCTTCCAACGATCCTTCTATGCGCACTCCCCCTCTGCCGGTCAAACCACCTTTCCAGGAGATTCCCGGCCCTAATACAGAGGTGACCCGTTGACTAAAGGGAGATACTTCGATTTTTGGAGCTAGTTCACTGTTTTTTCTGAACATTCTAAGTTCCTTTACGCTAAATAAAGCGGAAGAAAATCCTATCGTTAAGTATACCATCCGTCCAGGGCATGTTTGCCTTTCGGTGGGGCAATTGCATATACACTTTTACTCTGGAGTCCCTCCGCTTAATATGTCATTGCGAGCGGAGCCTGCGGAGCGTGGCAATCTCCCGTTAGCATAAAAAAGGCCAGTTTTCAGTCACTCATGAGGTTGCCGCGTCAGATAAGCGCAAACACACCGCCTATCTTCCTCACAACGACATTATTTTCTCAAAATTCGATTGCCACGTACCTTTCAGCGAGACCCCTATATATCAAACACAAATCGCCAAGGGATGCTCTTCCACGGCTCGGGGACTGAGTTTAGGCCTATTCTGGGAGTCGTGCTCACAAGTTCGTCAGAGATTTCCTTTCCCAGTTCCACGAAGATGGGGGAATTAGGAACGCAGATATTCTGCTTATTCAACTGCCCGTCAATCCCCAGGGCCTGGCATATTTTGGCGGGGCCATTTGTCCACTCGGAACGGGGCCGGCCCTCCCGGCGAGC
>DAOUWT010000213.1 GCA_030666985.1 Chloroflexota bacterium | reverse complement strand
GAATGAGTTGGTAGCTTACCTGAGAAGTATAAAACGTGATAGCTATACAACCTGACAAAGATATAACCAGATATCTCAAAACCCTGTTCACCTGTTCCCCTGTTCTCCTGATCCCCTGTTCCCCTGATCCCCTGTTCCCCTGTTCTCCTGATCCCCTCATCACCTCATTACCAAAAAAATAGGTACTCCCCATGAACTCCCTACCTTCCCCTACTGATCTAATACTCGTAGCCTTCATGCCTTCCCCGCGCGATATGCAACTCGCCCGCGTCCTGGGCTGGTACCGCATCCCGGCCCGCACCGCGCCTCGCGTCTTGAGCGTTGATTACCTGGCTTTTTACCAACCCGCCTCCTTTGGCAAGGGACACAAATGGCGCGTGGAATACCTCGCTCCCGTGCGTGGGCACGAGCTGACCACCCGTCTCGAAATCCTCAAGGAAGAACCCGACCATCCCCGCGCTCACGAGGAGTATTATAAGATCCAGCTCGGCCCAATTCAGACCCTACCGCGTCCCATCCACGCCGGGGACTGGAAACGCTTCACCTTCCTCTACACCACCGGAGAATACCTCCAACACGCCGAAACCCTGAACGACCTCACCGTCCGCTCCGCTGAACGGGGCACGCTCTGGAGCGCATTGCGCGAGCGGGCCGCCTCCGCGCAGGAATATCAGGCCCCGCAGGTTGACCTTAATCCCGCTGTGCTGGCAGCCTTGTTGGGGATTCGAGAGGAGGGAGTTGAAGGGTATGAGGAATGAGTTCTCTTGATTGCCTAATCACCTGCTCCCTGCTCACAAGGAAAACCATGCCCAAATCTATTACCATCAACAACTTTGAATTCAATTGGGGAACCCGCACCTACATTATGGGCATCCTCAACGTCACCCCCGACAGCTTTTCGGGGGATGGGCTAATCCAGGGCGAGGACGTGGTGGGGGTCGCCATTGAGCAGGCGCGGGACTTTATCGAGGCGGGCGCAGACATCCTCGACGTGGGGGGGGAGAGCACCCGGCCCGGCGCGGAGACGGTCTCCCTTGGGGAGGAGTTGGCACGCGTCGTCCCCGTGGTGCGTCGTCTGGCTAGGGAGTTTGATGCCCTGATTTCGATTGACACTTACAAGGCTGAGGTTGCGGCAGCAGCATTGGATGCGGGGGCGCACATGGTCAACGACGTGTGGGGCTTCCACGCTGACCCAGATTTAGCCGCCGTGGTGGCCGAGCACAATGTCCCCGTGATTTTGATGCACAATCGCAGTACGCCTGGGAGCGCAGAGGTTCGCGAGCAGTTGGGAGGTCGCTACGTGGGGGTAGAGTATGACGATTTGTTGGAAGATGTTAGGTGGGAATTGATGGAAAGCGTCGAGTTAGCCAAGAATGCGGGAATCCCTGACGAGCACATTATCCTTGACCCCGGCATTGGCTTTGGGAAGACGGTCAGCCAGAACTTGGAGCTTCTCAACCGCATGGACGAGATTCGGGAGTTGGGCTATCCCGTTTTGTGGGGGCCTTCGCGGAAGTCGTTCATTGGCTACACGCTGGACTTACCCCCGGCGGAGCGCGTGGAGGGCACGGCGGCAACCGTGGCTGTGGGTGTTGTGCGTGGGGGAGATATTGTTCGCGTCCACGATGTCTGGGCAATGGCCCGCGTGGCACGCATGACGGATGCTTTGGTGCGTTGAGGTTCTGCAAGACGTCCCTGGCCGGTCCCACCCCTCCCCCTGGATGAGGGGCCGGCTCCTGGGCGGAATCACCTCACAGGTTGGGCAAAACGTCCCCGCGAGGGCTTTTTATCCCCCAAAAAAGTTTTTAGCATTTTCCTGCCTCCCTGTTCTCCTGATTCCCTGTTTTCCTGATTCCCTCTTTTTCTTACGTCATTTTAATATTGATGCGGTATAGTAGGGGGCAACGTTAAGATATTTATGGAGGTAACTATGACTGAGACGATTGACCCGAAAATTGATGGCGCGAGCGAACCGATTGCTTTTCAGACCGAGGTGAAGCAATTATTGAATATTTTGATCCACTCCCTCTACACAGAACGGGAGATTTTTTTGCGCGAGCTGGTCTCGAACGCTTCGGACGCGCTGACGCAGATGCGTTTTGTGCAGCAGACTGAGCGGGATGTATTAGACCCGGAGGCTGAGTTGGAAATTCGCCTGGAGGTGGACGAGGATGAGAAAACCATCACCATTAGCGATACGGGCGTGGGGATGACGCGCGAGGAGATGCGCACTAATTTGGGGACGATTGCGCAATCGGGGGCGCGGGCTTTTTTGCAGGCCGTCGAAGATGAAGATGCCAACGCCAGCGATGTGATTGGGCAATTTGGAGTTGGGTTTTATTCGGTCTTTATGGCCGCAGAATGGGTGAAGGTGATTTCGCGCTCTTATAGGCCCGACACTGAAGCCGCAAGTTGGTACGCGACCGGGTCTGATACTTTTCAGTTGGGCGAGGCAGACAAAGAGGAGCGGGGGACGACGATTATTGTCAAGCTCAACGAGGACGCGGAAGAATTTGCTCGAGAATATCGTTTGCGGCAAATCATCAAACGCCACTCTGATTATGTAGCTTATCCCATTTATATTGGTGACGACGAGGAACAGGCCAACCGGCAGAAGGCTATTTGGCGGCAGCGTGCCCAAGAAGTTGAGGCTGAGGAGTACGTGGATTTTTATAAGCAGTTGACGCTGGATTTTCAAGACCCTTTGGCGCATATTCATTTTGTGGCCGACGCTCCCCTGAAAATTTTCGCCCTTATGTATTTCCCTGCCAAGGTTGACCGGGGTATGTTCATGCTGCGCGAGGAAGATGGCCTCAAGCTTTACACTCGCAAAATTCTAATCGAGGAGTATACTAAAAATTTGCTCCCCCCGTATTATCGCTTTGTGCAGGGCGTGGTTGACGCCGAGGATTTGCCCCTCAACGTCTCGCGCGAGAATGTGCAGGCCAACGCCCTTATGGAGAAATTGAAGAAAATTCTCACCAATCAGGTCACTCGCAAGC
The DNA here is from genome assembly GCA_030666985.1 of Chloroflexota bacterium. Classification (GTDB taxonomy): domain Bacteria; phylum Chloroflexota; class Anaerolineae; order Anaerolineales; family UBA11858; genus B10-G9. Next base: position 1,990 of record DAOUWT010000213.1, on the reverse strand, counting down.
TGGAGATGATGGCCAAGAAAGACCCCGAAGACTATATCACTTTTTGGGAGGAGTTCGGGCAGTTCATTAAAGAGGGCGTGGCTTCAGATGATGCCGACCGCGAAAAACTTTATCCCCTGCTCCGTTTTCACTCTACCACGCATCCCGCTAAATGGTTTTCGCTGGTAGATTATATTGAGCGCATGGGCACTGGTCAGGAGAAAATTTACTACATCCTGGGCGATGATTCTCGCTCGGTTTCGCGCAGCCCGCACCTGGATTATTTTCGCGCCAACGGCTACGAGGTGCTCACCCTGACCGATCCGGTGGATTCTTTTATGCTGATGGGTCTGCGGGAATATCAAGATTTTGAGATCCAAAACGTAGCCGCCGGGGATTTAGAATTACCGGTTCCTAAAGAGGCGGGGGAAGAGGGGGACGCGGAACCCGAGGCGGAAACGTTATCCGAGGGTGAGGTGGACGCCTTAGTGGAGCGTTTCAAAACCGCCCTGGGGGAGAGGGTGAGCGATGTGCGCATCACGGAGCGCTTGACCTCATCCGTGGCCCGCATGGTTGACCCGGATGGCGCCATGGGCCAGGAGATGCAGCGCGTTTACCGCATGATGGATCGTGACTTCCAAGTCCCCGCTAAAGTGCTGGAGTTGAACCCGCAGCATCCCATTTTGAGCAAGTTAGGCGCATTACCCAAAGATGACGCTTTGGCTCAGACCATCATTGAGCAAATTTACGAGAGCGCGTTGCTCATCGAGGGCGTGCATCCCGACCCGGCGGGCATGATTCCCCGCATTCAGGAGTTGATGGAGGCGGCGCTGGAGTGATGAGTGAAACGTAATGAGTGATGTGTGAAATTTCCTCTCCCTCTGAGCGAGGGTGAGGGCAAGCGATTATACAAATAAAACCCCGGAGGCTTGTGTGGCTTCCGGGGTTGAAAGTTTAAACGTTATTTATAATCTTGTTTAATTGCTTCTAAATTTTCTCGATAATCTTCAGCGCAGCCGTATTCGAAAAATTTATAATACCTTGAATGGGGGTCTTTCACATGCGAGGCGTGTTTAATAGGGCACCAATATTGTTCCGTTCGACCAATGACTTCTTTTGTATACGCTGCCACGGCGTTCCCGTATCCACAATAGACGCAGTTGAGTTTTTCTAAGATGTTTAAGTACAAAAGATGCTGGCGGTCTATTATGAAATATTCTTTTCGCTTCACAATTGGTATTCTGTATAGCCTGAAACAGATGTGCTGATAGGTGAAAACGGAAAGATCCATGATTGTTAAAGGAACTATCATCACATAAATAAAGGGCGCAGAAAGAGTATTTCTGATTTTTGCGTTTAGAATATATTTGCCAAGGGGCAGCTTTAGTTTTTCGTGCCCCTCTCGAATAGCTTCTTCAAATGTCAATTTGCGCTTTTGAAAATTCTCTGCCATTAACCGGCTTTTGGCGGCCAATTCTTGTTCAAGCTCTTTTTCTAGCTCTCTAATGTGGCTCAATCTTTCTTCAAATTTGTCGTTCATGTTTTCTTCTCCTTGGATAAAATAATGTTCATCGTTTCTAACCTAAAAATATAATGGGAGTATTTTACCACTTCCCAATTTGGATTGCATTTGAATCCTAAGCCCATTTATTCCTTGCTCGAGATGGGTCGGCAGCCCCATCGGGTGTGGAATCCAGGGGAGCTGGCGATCCCCTTCGAGCAGTGAGACAATCCATTCCTTTCCTTGCTCGAGATGGGTCGGCAGCCCCATTGGGTGCGGAATCCAGGGGAACTGGCGATCCCCTTCGAGCAGTGAGACAGTCCATTCCTTTCCTTGCTCGAGATGGGTCGGCAGCCCCATCGGGTGTGGAATCCAGGGGAGCTGGCGATCCCCTTCGAGCAGTGAGACAGTCCATTCCTTTCCTTGCTCGAGATGGGTCGGCAGCCCCATCGGGTGTGGAATCCAGGGGAGCTGGCGATCCCCTTCGAGCAGTGAGACAATCCATTCCTT
>DAOUWT010000308.1 GCA_030666985.1 Chloroflexota bacterium | reverse complement strand
CCGAACACAGTGGCTTTTTGCTCGGGTGGCGCGAAGTCGCCGATCAGGGCCCGTTCCGCTCCTTCGGTAAAGGCCATTGCCGCAGCATAGCCCAGAAAAAGTGCCCACACGGTTATGCCGTCATCCGGCAACCAGGCAAAAACCAACAGCAGCAACACACGGGCTGTCCAACCAATGGAAACCACACGAAGACGGCCAAGATGGTCGGACAAGGCCCCGGCGGGACCGGAGACCAGCGCCTTGACCCCGTGAGCTGCGGCCCATAACAGGGGTACCCAAATCACAATGATTCCACCATGATTGGCCCAAAGCACAAGAAAGGCCTCGGGTGTCGTTGCCAGCGCCAAACCGCCCGACGCCAGCACCAGACCTTTAACCCTGGCGTCGAGACCTCTCCAGCGAATACGCCCTGGTGGCTCTGCAGGCTTCGCAGCGGGCGGTGCCTTCAATCCCAGTACCACCAAAAGAACGAGCGCTGCTCCGGGGATGACTGAAGCCATGAATACATGCTCCATGATCATACCCCACTGCAGCAGGCCAAAGGCCAGCAGCGGACCCAGCATTGCCCCGGTATGATCCAAGGCTCGCTGGAAGCCAAAAGCACGCCCCCGGCCATGCTCATCAGTACTGGCGGTGATCAAGGCATCACGTGGCGCGGTGCGAATCCCCTTGCCAACCCGGTCCAGAAAGCGCAGCATCAGCACCCAGCCCCAGCACAGCGCAAATCCAATCAGAGGCCGGGCAGCATTGGATACCATGTATCCGCCCACAACCAACTTTTTTGTATTCCAGCCGAGATCGGCCAGCCAGCCGGAAACCAGCTTGAGGATGCTGGCTGTGGCCTCGGCCACCCCTTCCACCAGGCCAACAATCGCCGGCCCGGCGCCCAGTGTGGCAGTCAGAAACAAGGGAAGCAGCGGGGTAATCATCTCGCTGGCCGTGTCGTTCAGCATTGAGACCAGCCCAAGGACCACAACCGTACGCGGCAGAAAGCAATTCAATACGTGCTTAAAATCCTTTTTGGCCATAGCGTTTGTCTAAGACTCCTATCACCATGAAATACTTCCTGCAATGCACAAGCGACTTGGTCCTAATCAGCAAACTCTGCGCACGCTCTGGACGAATGGTCCCCTTCTACTTTTCCGTTCAACATGAAGTCGCGCGATGACCTAAGTGAAGGAGAGAAGAAGATCGAAACGTATCTAAGGGTCACTTGCCGGACCACAATGTCCGAATAAAAAATGGGCGGCTATTCCCGGTCAAGTGAACCCGATGTGCCTCTGCTTATTGATGATCAGGCGTAAGCGAGACGTCCCTTAGGTTGAGGAATTAGTCGTTTTTGTTGAGAGGCAGTCTCAAGCCATTCATTGATGATGACTTGAGCGTTGGCGACCGCTTCGTCATAGGTCGTGCCATCGGCCATACAGCCTGGAAGCTCAGGAACCTCAACGATAAAAGCATCATCTTCCTGACTCCAGTAGATAATTATCTCATATCTGCTTTCCATAGCTACTCTCCAATTGTCAGCCTATAGCGGAGGATGACGTTCCTGACTTGATTAACTTGGTACGGCTTGCCCTTGCCGTTTTTGGGCTGGAGGTTGAGAATTTCCTCAACGCCCGGCATCGTGAATATATGATGGTCACCTCGAATGCGTTCTTCGAAGCCAATTCTTTTGAGTAATTGACACAGAGCCCCAAATTGAACGTTCGCGTCACCTCGGCGCATAAGAATATATTCAAGCAATTTGTCCAATCGTGCCATAATTTAAATCTATCCTGAACTCACCTGAATGACCAATAGCTATCGTCTCTTTGGGCACAACATTTACGTATAAGGCAATTTTGCCTAATATCCTAATACTGAACAGACAAACAGGCAAAATTGCCTGTTTTTAATATTTAACATAGCACATTCTTTCTGATCATAAAAAATACGATAGAATAGGAAGAAAGCTATGTCAAATAAGATTCTTGATGATATGCGTGATGTGATGCGGCGGCGACACTATTCGATTCGCACGGAGCGAAGCTACTGCCTATGGGTGAAGCGCTTTATCCTACATTTCAACATGAAGCCGCGCGATGACCTGAGTGAAGGAGAGAAGAAGATCGAAACGTTATTTAAAGTCAACCGCTCAGATGCTCAACTGGAGGTCGCGCGCGCCGTATTTCTATCCCGACTGGGGAGGGGGAGAGAAAAATTCCCCCTTACCCGATTAGCCGCTGTTGTGGGTATAGTTATCTATACTCGCTCAGATGCTTTTAAGAACTCACCTCGGCTTATATTTGTTTGCGTGCAAATAGTTCGCAGTGTGGAACTTTTCAGCTTGGGATGATTTGGCATAGTTAATGGGGTTTTTGTTCCATCTGAGTTTTCTCTGACCATCGCAATATGTTCACGTTCTCTCACAAGTTCAAAGCCAAGTCGTTTTAATGCCTTAATTACTCTTGATTTCAGGGCATCAACAGGGAATTTAGGCATTTACTGCTACTCCAGTCTCAGCTACAAATGCTTCTAAAATTGGTTCATCCACTTCAAAAACTTCATCTCCAAATGTTTCAATATGGAACTGAATTGCAGATTTTACATTTGTTAAGACTTCTTCGTATGTATCACCTTCACTTACTACCACGCCTTTCAAGCCAAGTGGATATGCAAGATAACCATCAGAATGTTTTTCTACAATAATTTTAAATTGTTTGTTCATATTAAACCTCCATTAATTCTATTTCCGAATGCGTCTCTTTCGCGCGGTAGCGCGTAAAGTGGACGCGCAGGTTGGCATACCCTATCAGTGTGCCAGCTTGACCGTTGCCAGACGATTCAGGCTCACGCCGGCTTCGGCCGCTTCTACGGTGAGGTCGCGGTGAACTTCCGGGGGAACTCTTACCATGAACTTGCCGCTGAACTTCCGGCTGGCGAGTGGTTCTGGAATCGGTTCCCGTGACTGCTTCATATCGGCAACAACGTCGGCAACGACTCCACGGATCCCGCGAAGCGCAGCTTCGGGAGAAGAGGACAACCAACTCAGGCTCGGGAATTCAGTACAGAGGCCGACGTACTCCTGATCATCCTCTGACCAGGTCACCCGGTATGTATAGTGATCATTTCGAACGGCTTTCATATTCCAACCTCTCTATCGCTCTCAGGACTTGCCTGACCTGATACGCCTTGGCTTTGCCCTTGGCATTCTGAATGTTGACCCTCGGGTCGCCTTGCCACGGGGTCTTGTAGACCCGGTGACTTGAGCCCTTCTGTCGTAACCGTTCACACTCCCTGGCAGCCGACGGGCTTTTGCAGGGTTTCAACTGCGGACAAGGTTGCACCAAAATGCGTATTCTCAACGGATTGTGCTTTGAAACCTGCAAAAGGCT
>DAOUWT010000193.1 GCA_030666985.1 Chloroflexota bacterium | reverse complement strand
TTCCCCGGACTCCACCCGCAGGATCTGCCGATCCTGCTCGAGCGTAGTGAAATACCGTAAAATTTATGCTCGACTACTTAACTCAACAATCTTGGCATACAAATCACGGAAAAGCGGCAAATATTCGGGGAAGGCCGCCACTAGCGTTTCCCCTCTCGCCAGCGTCTCCGCAAAACGGCGCTCCATGGGAATGCGCATCAGGATTGGCAGCCCGGCTTCGCGGCAGTAATCTTCTACGCCCGTGTCGCCGATCCCGTCGCGGTTGATGATGACCCCGGCAGGGATGCCTACTTCTTGGGTCAATTGATAGGCCTGACGGAGATCGTGCAGCCCAAAGGGAGTCGGCTCGGTGACCAGGAGCACAAAATCAGCCCCACGGACGGATTCAACTACCGGGCACGACGCCCCAGGCGGGGCATCTAGGATAACGATGTCGCTGTCCATGTAATCTCTCCATTTTTTGAGCTGGGAGATGACGGGAACGGCCATAGGCTCCCCAACGTTGAGCAGGCCGTGCCCGAAATTTATCCCGTGAGGAGCAAGCCCGCCTTCTAGGATGCCCAATTTCTGCGGCACTTCCGTAATGGCGTCTTCAGGGCAGACCATGGCGCAGCTTCCGCAGCCATGGCACAGTTCGGGGAAGACGAGCGTTTGCCCGCCCAGCACTACAATGGCGTGGAACTGGCAGACTTCGGCGCAAAGTCCGCAGCCGGTGCACGCCTCAGCGTCCACCTCCGGGATCAGCGTATTAACGTCCTTGCGCTGATCCAGGTTGGGCTGCATGAAAATGTGGGCGTTGGGCGCTTCAACATCGCAATCTAAACAAGATACAGAAAAATCAGCTTCGGAAAGCGCATGAGCAAGAGAAGTGGCAACGGTCGTTTTGCCGGTGCCGCCTTTCCCGCTGGCAACTGCGATGATCATTTTGGCGTACTCCATTGTGATAAGTGAAGAGTGAAACGTAAAACGTGAAACGTGATGAATGGCATCACTCGTCACTCATCACGTCTTCACTAGTGGTGCAGGCTGGGGCCGGTAGATGCGTTGACCTGCTTCAATTCGCCTGCTAAGAATTTATCGAGCAATTCTTCTGGGGTTCCGCTATCGGCTTCGAAGGCTTGAATGCCAGCCGCTTGGATGGCGGAGAAAGCGTTGGGGCCGTAGCGTCCGGTGATGGTGGCTTCTACGCCGTTGCTGGTGAGAAATTGCACCGCCTGAGGGCCGGCTCCTCCCCGGGCGCCAGCGGCTGGGTTTGGTTTTGCTTCCCAGGCGCGGGTCTCGGTGTCAATGAAGATAAAATAATCACAACGCCCAAAACGGGCGCTGAATTGTGTGTCGAATTTTCCATCAGATGAAGATATTGCAAGTTTCATGTTCTATCCTTTTTTATAAAGAGACCCTAAAGGTCTAAACTGAAGACCTTTAGGGTCGGGTCTTCTACTCGCGCGTCATTTGCGCGCCGCACTTAGGGCATTTCATATCATAGCATGGCTGCCCAACTTTGTGACTGGCTTTATGCCCGCAGTTGGGGCAAATACAGTTTCCACTGGGGCCGGCAGATTTAGAGCCGCCCATACGACCGGGGCCGCGGCCTTGACCGCGTCCACCGCCTTGACCTCCGCCTTTTCCTCGTCCCATAACGCTCACCTCCTGTAGGTTGGTATATTAGGGGTTGGTAAATTGGTATATTGGTAAGTTGGTATATTGGTACATTGGTAAGTTGGTATATTGGTACATTGGTACATTGGTACATTGGTAAATGGATAGATTCCCAGTCTACTGGTTTACCAATTTCCCAATATACCGGTTACCTTTTTCTTATTTCTCCAGTTCGTCGAGTCGCTCATTGATGCGCTGGAGAGTGTTTTGTAATTGCGCGGCTTGAGCTTTGAGAGTACTTACTTCTTGCTCTGGCGTATAGGGGGCCGGGGCGTAGGGTTGAGCAGGATAAGCCGGGTAAACCCCGCCTTGTCCCCAACCGCCACGTCCGCGCCCGAAGCCAGCCCCACGTCCAAATCCACGGCCAAAACCTGCGCCGCCACGCCCAAATCCACGGCCTGGAGCGGTGGCAAAGCCGGGGGCATTAGTTACTCCGGAGCAATAACCCGCTCCGCGCCCTGTCATGGGTCCTTGTCCTTGAGGTCCTGTTCTATCTCCGAATGGCATTTTATGCCTCCTTTAAACTAAAAGTGAAACGTAAAAACGTAAAACGTGAAGACGTGAGTTTTGGTGAATTAACGACGGTTACTCCGCTGTTGTTGGCGCTTTCCACGGCCACTTCCACGTCCTCCTCCTTGTCCTCTTCCACGCCCTTGGCCACGACCTTTTCCTTGCCCTTGCCCGCGCCCAGTGCCTCGTTGGGTGGTGCGGTCAGGCGATGAGATTTGATTGGCGTCCTGGGTTGAGGTTTCTATAGAGCGGGGGCGGCGTTCTAACCAATCCACCACTAGGGATGCTAAACGCGGCAAAACTTCAACGATCGCGGCCCCAACGGAAGCTCCCAGGGAAGTAGCAACGGGTTTTGCCTTCGGCGCCGGGGGAAGTATTTCAACTTTAGAGGCGGGCACAGTCGACAAAGGCCGCGCTTCGGCAACGTCAAACGCCTCTGACAACAAAATTGCGCCACGAGGGCATTTATCCAGACATACCTGACATTCTTCACACAAGTCTTGTTCGATGAAGGCTATATTGTCGCGCAAAACGATCGCGCCAGTTGGACAGGTATCCAAACAGATGCCGCAACCATCACATCGCTGGCTATCAATATAAATCACTTAAAATCACCTCTTTGGCTACACTTCTTCATAGGTTTCCAATAAGCTACTTATTTCATCGCGGACGTTGCGTAAATCACCGACCCATTCTGTCAGATGAGCTTTGCCCTCCGGCAAAATTTGATAAACGCGCCGCTTGGGGCCCTGACTATCGTCATCCCAATGAGATTCTATCCAGCCAGCGTCTTCCATATCGCGCAGGGCACGGTATACCAAACTAGGATCAGAGCGTTCGCTATCGAAGCCGAATTTGCCTAATTGATCTAAGAGGCTGTATCCGTGTCCTTCTTCTTGTGAGAGGATTACAAGCAAACAAGGTTTCAAAAAGCCTCTCACTCTCCGGCGCTGGCGTCCCCTTCCCCGATGCCTTCCGCCTCCGCCCCCCCTGCCTCTACCTCCGCCTCCACCTGGCATGTTTTTTCCTTTGAAGCAATGTAAGGTCAACTGGACTAGAGTATAACGCACTATAGACTATTTGTCAATAGACAAACAGTCACTGTGAATCTCAGGAGGGTCTAATGGCGGTGTCAAATCACACCTCACGTTTCACGTTTTCACGCCTCACGTTTTAGTGCTTTGGCTGATATTCCCTCACTCGCCCATTTTCCCACAGGAGCAGATTCCCGCTCAGAGGGTACTCACGTTTTTTAGTGTCTCGGCGTATTTGCTGTGCCATCGTGGCTACATGGTTTGGGTCGCGGTCGCTGAATGCGATCAGGAAATCGCGATTGGGAATGCCCAACAGCATCCGTCCTGGGATACGTTTCGCCCAAGTTTCCATCAAGTCGGGCAGGAGAATGCGGGTCGCCGCGAAGCCATCATCGGTTTCGCAGGCAATTATTGTGGTATCCCCCAGCCCATGGGTTTCGTAATCCTTGCTTGTGGTGCGTTTGCGTAAATTCTCTAAGGCGTACTGGTGAAATTCGTCTATTTGGTCGACAAATTCGGGTACCATAGTTTTGTTGACGTATGCTCTACGATCAGGAAAATCAAACACATACGCGATGACTACATCGGGGATAAAATGCTGATGCACCGGTACTGGGATATCTCTTTTTTCTATTCCTTTGATCCACTGCTTGTGCTGGAGCATGGGCAGCAGGGACTCGGCAGCCTCTTTTTCGGTTGGCGCCGGTGAAAGTTGGGGCACTTGGCCGAGTGCGTTCAGGTGCGCCTGCTCCAGATCATCTAAACGGTCGGGCATCTTCTTATAGATTTGATAAATCTGTTTCAGATCAACGCGCATAGATTGCCCGTGTACGATGACATTGAGTTTAAGTCTGTTGTGATTCTCGACTTCGAAACCGGCTTTACGGGTAATGGCTGCGAAGTGGGCCTCGAATGATTTTTTATTGAGTAAAGACATGGGTCTCCTGTGTTAAGAATAGTTGCGTGATGCGTGGTGCGTGAAGCGTGATGAGTGAAGCGTGATGCGTGTTGCGTCGCTTTGCGCACGGTATGCACCCATTTGGTACATAGTGTTTTGCCCGATTATGCCGCCAATGCGGTTGGCCACTTCGTGTACCCAAAGTCGAACTTAATTATGAACCATTCCACGAAAGTTTGATCATTGGTTTAGCTGTAGATATTGTAGCATAATTCGATAAAGTAATTATCCCGCTCGCTCTGCCCCCCGGCCCAGTTCCTTCACACGTTCAGGACAAGCCTGGGGGTGTCAGCCTTCCCCCCAAAGTTGGGGGGATTGAGGGGGGCGTGAACGGATACCCCGAAGAGTCTCCAACTCCGCAGGGGGGGATTCTTCGGGTACAAACCACCCTCAGAATGACACGCCTCTGAGCAAAATGAGATGATTTGAATTTTGCAACTTCCTAATTGATAAAACCATGGTATGATTAAGCAGTGTAAGACTCATAGGTCAATAACACGCTTTTTTTTATCTGAGTCGAGATTTCCCTGATTTACGGTATTCAAATTTATAAAGGAGGAAGAAATGGACTTTGGAAAGGCTTTTTCATTTGTTTTCGAGGATGATGAGTGGTTGAAAAAAATAGGGATAGCAGCTTTAATCTCCTTGATCCCTGTGCTAGGGCAATTACTCTTGCTCGGATGGGGTTTCGAAATCACCCGGCGAGTGATTCGTCATGATTCTGAACCCTTGCCCGATTGGAGCGATTTCGGCGGGCATTTGATGAATGGTTTACAAGTTTTTGTGATTGGTTTTGTTTATGTGTTGCCCGTGATCCTTGTTCAGGGATGTAATGTAGTCGTCATCCCCTTTATGGATCAGGGGGATGATGCCATTGTAGTGGCTTTATCTGTCCTGACGGCTTGTTTTGGATGTTTAACCTTGCTTTATGCCATTTTTGCAGGGTTTATCATACCGGCCGCAATCGGCAACTTTGCTGCTAAAGATGAACTGAAAGCAGCTTTCAGCTTTGGTGACGTATTCGGTCTTGTGCGGGCTGATTTTGGCGCCTATGCCCTGGTGTTGCTTGGTGGTTTGGTGGCAGGATTTATCAGCTCCCTGGGCGTGATTGCTTGTGTAATTGGTGCTCTCTTCACCTATGCTTATGCCATTGCCATCAATGGTCACTTGAAGGGACAAGCGTATAACCAGGCCGCTCCTGGTGGCGCCGTCCTTGCTGTTGAAGACATCCCAGAACCAGACCCTGACTTTGCAGCTGATTTCTAAATT
>DAOUWT010000132.1 GCA_030666985.1 Chloroflexota bacterium | reverse complement strand
CTAGTTTCCTGATTCCTAATTTCCTGATCTCTAGTTTCCTGATTCCTAGTTCCCTAGTCCCCAAAGTCGTTCAAGCGTCTCCTCCAAGCGTTGCCCTAGAGCCTCCCCTCGCCCGGTAGTGACATCGTCTTCGTTCTCGAAGACCACGTAGGGAACGCGGATGCCTTGGATGGTCAGGTACTCCTCATCCCCGGCGCTGACTTCCTCCCAATCCACTTCTCGGTATAGTTCTTCCAATTTCTTGTCTGGGAGACCGTGCTCTAGGATGCTGTCGGGGCGGTCAGGGTTATAGCGTTGGCGGTTTTTGCGGAGGGATTCTTCCCAAGGGACATTGACATACATCACGGCTAGTTTATCCAAGATTTCCGCGCTCAGGTGTTCAAAAGCTCGTGCAAATCCCCCATGCTCTGCCCCACGCGCGAATTCAATGATAGTTGTATATTTAGCGTGATAATCGGGGTCATCGCGCAGTTTTTTGGCGTACTCTAAAGAAATGCGCTCAATCAAGACATCCCATAAATGCGTGTATTTGAAATTAACATTTTCATCCGTGTGCAAACGCGGATGCCCTAACGCCTCCAAGATACGGTCTTCCTCGAACCAAGTCCAGAGCATGGAAAAATCGTCTATCTCCTCGAACTTGGCGATATGAAAACGCTCTACGCGCTCAGAGAGCGGGGTGCGGCGTAAGTAGTCAATGATCTCGCTTTTTCCGGCGGCGGGGCGGGCGATTAGGAGGATGATTTTGAATGTGTTGTTTTGGGGCATAGTTTTCAGTCATTAGTCATTAGTCGTTAGTCGCTAGTCTTCAGTCAATGTCAGTAAGATAAGAGATTATGTCATTTCGAACGAAGTGAGAAATCTTTCGGTGCTGAATGAATAGCAGCCTAAAACCAAGATTTCTCCTCGTTCCTCGTCGAAATGACATGCTTTGTTCCACTAACTTAATGACATTGAGTCTTCAGTCATCGGTCTCCAGTCACTGATTTCCAATATCCAATATCCAATATCCAATATCTAACACCCAACATCCAATTCACCAACGTTCGTAGCGCGCCAAGTCTTCTAGGGGCTTGCGTTTTTTGGCTTTGGGAGCATCATTGGGATAGCCCAAAGGCGTGAAAGCGATTGGCTCTACCTGGTCGGGGAGGTGGAGGATTTCCCGGGCGGCCTGGGGGTCGAAAGCGCCGACCCAGCAAGTGCCCAAGCCAATGTCGGCGGCCTGAAGGGTGATGTGATCCACTACGATGGAGACATCAACGATAGCATAATTTTGACTATCGTATCTTTGCCGCTCCCAGCCCTTTTTTGGGAGAGCGCAAGCGCAAATCACCAAGGGAGGCTCTACTGCAAACCAATCCGGTTTATAGATGCGCCGCAGCTCTTCCTGTCGCCCTTCGGTGTGGATGATGATAAGCTGGAAAGGCTGCCGGTTGGCGGCTGTGGGGGCCATGCGGGCGGCTTCTAATACTTTATCGAGCTTTTCTTTTTCAACCGGGTCTGGTTTATAACTACGGGAACTATAGCGGTGAGTGACAAGTGTTTCGAAATCCATAAGTTTCTCCTTGTTAGCTGGTATGTTGGGAAATTGGGAAACTGGGAAATTGGTATATTGGTCGAAATCAATACCACCAATCTACCAATTCTTATTCTTCTAGCAAGCGCTCTTCATAAATGCGGCGGATAGTGGCTTCTATCTCGGGTTGGCGGACTTCTATATCGTGGATGCGGAATTTAGCGGATAGTTGGCCAATGAGCGCGGAAGCCGTGATCTCGCCTCTCTGGAAGTGGTAGACGACTCTGCGTCCCGAGCGATGGGCAATCTCGGCTCCTTCGAGCGGGGTGGCTGGGTAATCATCGGCGAAGTCAACCACCAAGGTGCGTTTTCCGCCAAAACGCTCTTTGAGAGTAGACAAATCTCCATCGTAGAGCAATTTGCCATGGTCAATGATCATCACCCGTTTACAGAGTTTTTCCACATCGGAAATATCGTGCGTGGTGAGGAGCACTGTGGTATTGTGCTCCCGGTTGATATGGCGGATAAAACGTCGAATGCGCTCCTTTGCGACCACGTCCAAGCCGATGGTGGGTTCATCAAGAAAAAGCAGCTTAGGGGAATGGAGGAGGGCGGCGCAAATATCGCTTCTCATCCGCTGACCGAGTGAAAGCGCACGCACCGGGGTATCCAAAAAAGGATCTAAATCAAGAAGTTCTCTAAATTCAGCAAACCGCAACCGGAAACAATTTTGAGGGACTTGATAGATGTGCTGCAATAATTCCAGAGATTCTATCAGAGGGAGATCCCACCACAGCGTTGTCCGTTGACCAAAAACAGCCCCAATTTCCGAGACATATTTTTTGCGGTCTTTCCAGGGGGTGAAGCCGTTTACTAAAAGGCCGCCACCGGTGGGAACCAGTAAACCGGTAAGCATCTTGATGGTAGTTGATTTACCGGCTCCGTTGGGGCCAATATAGCCCACTAATTCACCGGCCCTGATTTCAAAACCAACCTCATCCACAGCTTTTACGAGCGTGTGTTCAAAATCGAATAGGTTACGGATAGCGCCCAAGGGACCGCGATGGTGTACGTGTATTCTAAAGTGTTTGCTTAAGTTAGCTGCTTTTATCATTCGTGATCAAGGGATTTGCGGATTACCCTCGCCAACTCATTTACGTTGAAGGGCTTTTCGATAACAGCCAAGAAGCCCGATTTTTTCAATTTCTCCTTGCTGGTCTGCATTATGTACCCAGTGATAGCCAATACTTTAACTGGGCCTATCATTTCCAGATTAGTACGCAGTTCTTGCCCACCCATCTTCGGCATCACCAGGTCTGTGATCACCAGGTCTGTGGGTTGTGAGTTATACATTTCCAATGCCTCTTGTCCATTAGACGCTGCCCGGACAGAATAGCCCAAGGATTCCAAAACTATCTTTCCAGCTTGTCGTAGCTGCACATTGTCTTCTACTAATAAGATTGTTTCCCCTTTTCCCTGGGAAATTGTGTCCTCTTCTAGCACTTGCTCTTCAGACTGAGAAATTGGCAAGTAGATATGAAAATCTGTCCCTTCTCCTACTGCAGTTTCCACGTTGACGAAACCTCCATGCTGTTTGACGATGCCATAAACTTGAGCCAGCCCCAAACCCGTTCCTTTATCGACATCTTTGGTGGTGAAGAAAGGTTCGAATAAATGCTCATATACCTTTTCATCCATCCCCATACCGGTGTCGGAGACTAAAAGGTGGGCCCATTCACCCGAAGGCATCTCGGCCAGTGGACGTTTCTGGTTTGCCTCGAAGGTTATCTTAGTGAGTTTTATAAATAGTTTGCCGCTCTCTGGCATGGCGTCACGGGCATTGCTTGCCAGATTTACCAGCATCTGTTGCATGCGGGTGGGGTCTACTTTGACAATGCACTCGCCAGGTTCCAGAGCCAGAGTAAATTGGATGTCCTCACGAATTGCCTGACGCAAGATGAAGGCTGTCTCTCCAATGAATTTGGTGAGATCAATTGACACTGTCTCCATCAACCCATGACGGCTGAAGTCAAGAATCTGTTGGATGAGTCTAGACGCTTGCTGTGCTTCGGCAACTACAACATCGAGAGAGTCTGCCGCGTCTGGGGGCAAATGGGGTTCTCGTTGCGCTATCTGGGATTGGAGAATAATGGTGGTGAGATAGTTGCGGAAGTCGTGGGCAATCCCCCCAGCTAGCCGCCCAACGGCAGCTAATTGCTCTTGTCGCTGCAGTTGTCTTTCTATTTCTTCGCGCTCGGTTATGTCTCTTACAACACCAAGGACGGCATATTTGCCATGATACTGAATAGCGTTCACCGAAAAATCGCATACCAATATCTTGCCATCCTTACTCAAAACCTTAGCAGTATAGGTGTTGGATACTTTCTCGCCTTGAGCCCTTCTTTTTCCGATGCCCCTTATTTTTTCCCTGTCCCCTGGGTGGAGCAGATTCCATATTTCAAAATCGAGCAATTCTTCTCTGTTATACCCTGTTAGTTCACACGCTCTCTTATTAACAAACAGGAAACGGTCTCCTCGGTAAATGTAAATTGCATCGTGGCTTTGCTCAATGATTGCTCTATATTTCGCTTCACTCTCCCGCAACTCCTGTTCAACCTGCATCCGTTCTTTGATCTCTTGACGAGATTGTTCATACAAACGCGCGTTCTGAATCGCCACAGCGATTTGGTCGGCCATGGTGTTGATGACCATGACATCATTTTCATCGAAAGCTTCGACAACATCAGCTTCAACCTCCAAAACACCAATCACCTTCCCACCGACTTTGATTGGGGCTGAGACTGAAGAAGGGGAAAGCCATTCTCCAGCTCGATAGGGAATAGGATCGGTAGCGGCGTCTTTGACCACTACCGTCTCCCCTGTCTGGGCCGCTGTCCCGATCGCGCCCTTACCTAGAATTTGATGGTAGTCATCAGGAATGACGTCCCAGAAATTATCTGTGGCAACGGCTATATGGAGTTCGCCTACTTCTTCGCCATTTGCTTGAGGTTCACGAGAACCCATCAGCATGACTGCTGCCTGGAGATAACCTAAATCTTCGCACACTGCATCCACGGCCTGTTGGAGTAAGCTTTGTTGATCGAGGAAAGAGGCTATGTGGCGTCCTATGCGGTTAAGTATGGTTAGTTGCGCAACTCGCCATTCCAGAGTTTCCTGTGCCCTTTTACGCTCATCGTTGTATGTGCTCATAATAATCTCCGTTAAAGCCGAAAATATTGATCCTAAAATCTGTGAGATGTGAAAAGTGAAGCATAAAAAGTGACGAATGAGGCATGGTGAGCAAGATGTATCAATTAGGGTTTATGATAAAGTCTGTACCCTAATCCGTCAATAGTGCAGGAAACTGACTCAGCATCCACGAATGCAGCCACGGCATGGTTCAAAAAAAGTCCAAAATTGGGCAAAATACCACTTCCCAGACCCATCCAATGCGATTGGGTTGCCTGCCCTGACAGAAATTTGCAAACCAGTTTTCTATACAAAATGAACCATGCCCAATTGGCCTAATGCTAAGTCCCCGTGCTCTGATAATGTTTGATCCCAAAACGCCAAAAAGCCAAAGCTATTAGGAACATGCCAAATCCGGCCACGGGAGCCAAAAAGGGCGCAAAAGCTGGCAAGTGAAAAGGGTCAGGTTTATCCAGATAGTATAGGGCTGGGTAATAGTTCAAGAAAGCCACTGGGATTAAGTAAGTGAAAAAGCGGCGTAGCCAACCCTGATAGATGTGCATGGGATAAGAGATCATGAAACTGCCGCCGTAGGTGAAAATGTTAATGACCTCAATAGATTCCACAGTCCAAAAAGTGATTGTTGAACCGATCACAAAAAGCCCTCCAAAGAAGCATACTTGCCCCATAATGACAATAGGGAGATAAAGCAACTTCCCGGCCGTCCAGGTAATGCCAGCCTGGGTGAGGGCAAAGTTGAAAATGATAATTCCCACGGCTATTTTTCCCACCCGGCGGAGGGCAAATGCTGAGCCTAGAACCTGGAGAGTGACGCTTAGCGGGCGCAGCAAAAGCTGGTCAAAACTCCCTTGGCGAACACGGAGACCGAAATCGCCCGGATCAAAACCGCTGAAGAGTAAATCCATCATTCCAAACGAAATTTCCGCCAAACCATACAAAAAGGCTATCTCGCCTAAATCCCAGCCTTTTAGACTCTGGAAGCGATAAAAGATCAACGCCAACGAAGCATATTCCAGAGCAGAGATCAGGATCATTCCCAAAACTTCCATGAAAAACGAGACCCTGTACTGCATTTGGCCCCGAATTTGAGCGCCGATGAGCTTACCATAAATGGCAATAGTTTTCCCCATCTCAACCTCCCAGGATAACCAAACGGCGGACGCCGGCCCTAAAGACCAATTGCCCCACGCCAATAAGGGCTACCGTCCAGCCTAGTTGGATCACCAAAGCATACACCAATTCATGGCCTTGGAGTACGTTCAAGTAAATCTCAACCACGGTATTGATCATAGAGGGGAAGGGTGTGAACATGCTCAAGCGAGCGACCCAAGGCGGATAATAACGGAGCGGCATTAAAAAGCCAGAGAAAAACCACATAGAAATAAAAGCAAAACGTAGGATACCTCTGGCATTAGGTGTCCAAAAGGCACTCAGATTAATGAGGAAGCGCCAGGCGAAACTCAGCATCCAGCTCAGAAATATCGATACGCTCAAGGCCAGCCACTGCCATCCCCCCCTTGGAGCGGTGAGATCGAATATCAGCGCGTACCCAACCATAAGGGTCAAACCCCTCATGATAATATTGACAAGGGCCCGGCCCAAGTCTTTGGCCAGCCAAAAGCGGAAAAATCCCACAGGTCTTAGCAAATCAGAACCAATGTCACCCGTGTAAACCGTATCCATGATCTTTGACCACGCAAAAAAGCTCTGGTACGCAATCATGGCTTGGGTTAGGGCCGCATAAGTAACAGCCCCCTGAAGGGTAATCCCAGCCACACTTTGGCGAGTGTCGTATAAAGCAACCAAGATCGCTGCTCTCACGATCCCAAAGAAAAAATTCGTCGCCAAACCCGCCAAGGTCGCAGCCCGATAGGTAAGCTGGCGTTGAAAGGAGCGTTTAGTGAGTTCCCAAAACAATCTCAGGCCAGGAAACTCAACCTTGGAAATAGATGACAGTAATTGCATAAAGACTATTTTACCTCAGATTATCTTATGTTCCTCTAGCAGATAAACCCAAAAATAGGTTATACTTATAGCATATAGGGAAATTCCAAGAAAATAATTGTCCCAAAATTCGTGTTGCGTCCCCCTTCGCAAAGCGAGGGCACACCCAAGGGGGGCACACCGTGAGCAGAGCGCAGGGATGCGTCGCGATGTGGCGTGTTTCGTAAAGTCTCCCCCACGCAACACAGAACGTGGGTTTCAATCGACTATTTGTAAGTTTATTTCACGGCACCTCGCCCCCCTCAGTCCCCCCATTTGCGCCTCACGAAAATATGTGAGACGAAAATGGGGGGAGGAATTATTTCGCGCACGAGACG
>DAOUWT010000244.1 GCA_030666985.1 Chloroflexota bacterium | reverse complement strand
GGGGAACGCCAGTTCCCCGGACTTCACCCGCAGGAGCTGCCGATCCTGCTCGAGCGTAATGTGAAGAGTGAGCATCATCCAGCGGTAACAAACCCCACCCCCACCATCCCTGCCCCAGAGTGAACGGATAACCCAGCGGTTAGCTCCGTGATTAGAATATCATCGGGGCAAGGAAGCTTCTCGCGCAAAAGGGATTCAAATTTTTGGGCTTGGTCTGGAGCAGCAACATGAACAATGGCCATTTGCTCCGGTTCCTCTCCCTCGAGGATCTTCGAGGCCAACTCCACGACTCTCGCCCAGGCTTTGCGCTGCGTGCGAACTTTTTCTAGGAGGTCTAGCTCGCCATCTTGAATTGAAAGGATAGGTTTAATGTTCAAGATATTAGCCATTCCAGCCGCTAAATGCCCCACTCGGCCACTCATGGCCAAATATTTGAGAGTGGCTAAGGCTCCAAAGAAATGCACGCGCTCGCCTAGGCGCGTAACACAATCAACAATTTCTCCAGTTTCAAGCCCCTCTTTGGCTAATTTGGCCGCTTCTAGTGCCATAAAACCTTGCGAAATACTTAATTGATTGGTATCAATAACGGTAATTGTTCCTTCAGTGACCAAATCTTTGGCAGCCAAGGCAGCGTTGTATGTGGCGCTGATTTTTCCACTCACGGTCAAACAGATCACTTCGTCAGCTCCGTCAGCAAAGGCTGCTTTATAGGCCTCAGCAAATTGACCTGGGGATGGGGCCGAAGTGGTAGGAAGCTTCCCGGCTTCGTCTATGAGACCAAAAAGCTGGGAGTCATTAACATCTACCCAAGTGCGGTAAAGCTTCTCTCCAAAATGGATGTTAATGGGCACTTGGGCAATTCCATGTTCTGCGGCGAGGGCGGGGGAAATGCTAGCGTCACTGTCGGTAATAATAGCAATAGATGGCATGATCAAAATACTCCTTTATGTGAAACGTGAGGGCGTGAAACGAGAGACGTGAAACGTGAGGGCGTGAAACGTGAAAATATCCCACATAGACATAAACACAAAATCTTCTTAATCGTAACGGGAGAGCAGGAGAGCAGGGGAGTAGGAGAACAGGTAATCAGGGAAACAGGTAATCAGGGGAGCAGGGAAACAGGAATCCGATAATCTGCGCAAATTTACGCGAACATAAAACTCATCACGCTTTACGTTTCACGTTTTACGTTTTACGTTTCACTCCCAGACTGCTTCCCAGTCATCTCGTCAATTTCCACCTTGATAATCGCCGTCCCATTGATGGCCTTATCTGAAATTTGAAAATCTTTCTCAGAATAATGACTCATGATAATGGCAAAGGCCTTTCTTTTTTCGTCGAGGTCGTCGACCAAATACGCTTTCCCGAAGCCAATGACGCTCTGGTATGCCAAGCTCCAACTACAGGCTTTTTCGGCTTCGATAATCTTCGTTTTCACGTCAAGCTCGAAACAAACTTTGGGCGAACGTTGAATAAGGTCTATTTTTTTACCTTCCAGAGCGCTGTGAAAATATAGAACATTATCACAATACCCAAAGTTCAAGGGGACAATGTATGGTTGAGCGCCGTCTAGCAAGCCCAGCCGGCAAAACTCGGCCTCCTGGATGATGGCTTCGATAGCCGCCTTGCTGGTGATTTCTTGTTCACTTCTTCTCATTTTATCTCCAATTCAAAAAAGGTAATTATTCACCCTCTCCTGCAAACATTCAAGAATATGTCATTCTGAGGGCGGTCTTTGCCCGAAGAATCTCCCTGTTCGGAGTGCGACTCTTCGTTCACAAAATGCGTTCACTCAGAGTGACATATCTCGCAGTTTTTGACAGAGGAGGGTGAACGGTTACCCAAAAAGCCTCATCTGCTTATCATCCTTCCTCTTGCTGACCTTCTCCGGCTGGAAGACGGGTATCTTAACAGCAATGCCAAACCGGGAACAAAGCCGCCGAAAGACATCATCAAGTTCGCGCCAGTTGGGGACGCTGCATTGGTAGCTGTCGCCGTAGCGCTGGATGTATTTCTCCGTCAGGCCAGGGAAAAGTTTATCAAGTTTGTCATAATAATACTCGCGTGAGCCGGCCCGCAGAGTCATGCCAAAGGCGGGGATGATGTAGGAGGCCCCATTTTCGTGAGCCTGCGTCACAATTTGGGTGATGTTCTCCACGGTGTCTTCGAGGAATGGGAGGATAGGCATCATCGTTATCCCCGTGGTGATGCCAGCCTCGGCGAGAGCGTGCATGGCTTGGTAACGCGCCGAGGGGCGGGGTGCGCCGGGTTCTACCTTTGCGGCCAAGTCGTCATCAGCGGTGGTGATCGTGAAGCTAACGGCGGCGTAAACCTGGCTGATTTCGCGCAAAGTATCAAGGTCACGCAGCACCAAATCAGACTTGGTCAAGATATGAACCGGGAAGCGATGGCAGGCAATGATCTCCAAAGCGCGGCCAGTCAGGTTGTACTCCTTCTCGATGGGCATGTAAGGGTCGTTCATGGAGCCAAAACCTATCGTGCCGCACACCCGCTTGCGGGGCAAGGCATCGGCCAGCAATTCCAAAGCATTGACCTTGATGTGAATGTCGGCAAAATTCTCGATGCGGTAGCACTCAGAGCGTGAGTCGCAGTAGATGCACTGATGCTGGCAGCCCCGGTAGAGGTTCATGTTGTACTTCAGGCCAAACCAGGTATCGGGCTGCCTGACGTGATTGAGAATGGTTTTGGAGTGGATTTCTTTGATCATAGTAAATCAGTATATCAGGGGATCAGGAGATCAGGAGATCAGTGTACCAGGAGGAAACTATTTTCCTGTTCCCTGTTTTCCTGCTTCCCTGTTTTCCTGTTTCCCTGCTTCCCTGCCTTCCTGTTTTCCTGATCACCTCTTCCTCGCCACATAAATATCAGCTTCGAGCATCACGTTGTCCTTGTAGAAATGATGGGTGAAATAAACGTTCCCATCTCTATCCAAAGAGGCTTCCCCCGCGAAATTCGAGAACATCTTCTCCGGTGCGCTCCACTCGCCGTTGATTTTCTTGGAACGCCACAACTCTGGCCCGCCCGCAGACCTCAGAAACCACAGCTCGGAGCCATCCTCAGTGACAAAAGGCCATCCTTCATTAGTAGGTGAATGTACGGCTTCAATATTCACCGGTTCTTGCCACTCACCATCTACCTTATTGGAGACCCAAATATCGAGTTCCCCTTTCCCACCGGGCCGGGAAGAGTGGAAATAAAGCTCATTCCCATCCGCCGTGATGTGCAGCTCCCCAACCTCGTAGTCAGGATTGAAGTCAACAATTTGCCAGTTCGTCCATTCGCCATCTTCGAACTCCGCCGTAAACCAATTTATGCCTATATACCCTTCACGCGCCGAACAGAACCAGATCACGTCGTTTTGAATAAATTGGCACCCATCCAGAGCCAGCTTGCCGGGGTCTTGGAGCATCACCCGTTCCGCCGCGCTCCAGCCGCCGTTGGACTTGTGAAAAACATAAATCCCAGTCACACCGTCGGCGACTTGCTTCTCTGCGGGTATGCTCACATCGGGCGTGAACCAGACATAAAGCGTGTTTCCGTCGGGCATAATGAAGGCGGAATCCTCACCGCCGGCCGTGTTGACCGGGTACGGCAGGGGGACGGGGTCATCGTACTCAGCGCTCTCCGACCTGGGAGGATAGACATCCTCGCCGGGGGTGATCTTGCCTGGGGCTGGGGGGATGAGACTCTCCCGGTCGGGAGCGGGGGGCGCCGGCGCGGGGGGAGACGCGGGGGCAGGCGTTTCCGCATCCCCGCAGGCGAGGGTGAGGGCGAGCAAGATAAAGATAAATACACTATATCGCAAATTCTTTTGGCAGCGCATGGAAATTCTCCATTTGGGATAAATGTCCATCATAGCCTCAAAAGATCGTCTTGGCGCTGCTGATAGAGGTACTCAATAATATCATCAGCCGTTTCCTCTTCAGGCCAAAAATCAACTTGTAGTGATGCAATGTCTTTTACCGGGCTGGCACCTTGTGCTTGGACATGCTGCTTGAGAGTTTTAGGATACCAAAAATCTCCCCGTGGTTGCATCTGTTGATAACTGCGAGGTAAAAATTTAGAAATTTCACCAATTAAACTTAATTGCTCTGGCGGAGAAAGTTTTTGTGCCGCATCAATTAGATTTTGCAATTCGAGAGTCATAAGCTACCTCACTTCTTAAGTAGATTATTGGGTGTAAATCCAGTGTAACATAAATATTTTGGGGAGACAACCAAATTATTCATCGCGACCCAATCCCTAATTGCCTAGTACTTCACGGCATAAATCTTTCACCAGTTAATTTGCTCTGCGGGGATCGGCACTAGCCAAGGGCTGTACACCGTAAATCCCGCCTGAAACGGTGATTATTCCTCTAGTAACAAGTTGTAGCTCAGGATCTGCCGATCCTTCGCGAGCATGGAAACTGGTGAAGGACTTCCGCCGACGTGTCCTAGTCCCTAATCACCTGTTTCCCTGATCACCTGTTTCCCTGATCACCTGTTTCCCTGATC
>DAOUWT010000426.1 GCA_030666985.1 Chloroflexota bacterium | reverse complement strand
GGATTTGTCAGGGTTCCGCGTGGAGAGGTAGGCGTGGAAGTCTTCCATCCCAAAGCCGCGCAAGATGTGCAAACAAAAGGCCAGCACGCGGTCAATCTCATCTGGCATCTGTTCGGGGCTGCAGAAGAGATGGGCGTCATCTTGGGTGAATCCCCGCACGCGCAGCAGGCCATGCAGCACGCCGCTGCGCTCGTAGCGGTACACTGTGCCCCACTCTGCCCAACGCAGGGGTAAATCGCGGTAGCTACGGAGTTTGTTTTTGTAGATCATGATGTGGAAGGGGCAGTTCATGGGCTTGATGTAATATTCCTCATCATCAATGTCCATGGGAGAGTACATGCCGTCCTTATACCAGGTCAGGTGCCCGCTGGTTTCCCACAATTGAGCTTTTCCGACATGGGGCGTAGATACAAATTCGTATCCATTTTTAAGGTGTTCGTCTTTGCAATATTCTTCTGTCAGGTGTTTTACTAGGGCGCCTTTGGGATGCCACAAAACTAATCCGCTGCCGACCTCGGGAGAGGTACTGAATAAATCCAGGTCTTTGCCCAGGCGGCGGTGATCGCGGCGTTTAGCTTCTTCTAACTTGTGCAAATATTTTCTAAGGTCTTTGGGATTCTCCCAGGCTGTGCCGTAGATGCGCTGTAACATGGGACGGTTTTCGTCGCCGCGCCAATAGGCCCCGGCCACATTGAGCAACTTCACAGCTTTGGGGTTGATGTCTTTGGTACTTTCTACATGCGGCCCACGGCAGAGGTCTACGAAGTCGTCGTGCTTGTAAATAGAAAAGACGACCTCTTCTTCGGAAGGCAGAGATTCACCGTATTCATCTACGCCGCCCAGTTCTAAATCCCGGATCAATTCTAGCTTATAGGATTGGCCTTTGAAAATCTCCCTGGCCTCGTCAGCAGAAAGCTCTTCACGTTCGAACTCATGCTCGCCAGAGATTATTTCTTTCATGCGTTCCTCAATGGCTTCCAAATCTTCTGGAGTCAGGGGGCGGGGAAGACCGAAGTCGTAGTAAAAGCCATCGTCGATGGGAGGGCCAATGGCGATGTCGGCTTCTCCGGGGAACATTTCCATCACGGCTTGGGCCATCACGTGCGCGGCGGAGTGCCGGATACGATATAGTTTTGATTCTTCATAGGCTTGCTTAGACATAAATACCTCCTTAAAACAAAAAACTCTTACCCATTCTGGGGCAAGAGTTAGCTCGCGGTTCCACCCAGATTACTCTCTAAAGAGCATCTCTGTGAGCCGATAACGGGGCTAATCGTTCCTCTTAGTTAGCGGTTATAACAGCTGTTCGGATTTACGCTCGCAGGTGGTTTTCGGAGGTTTTTGCCGGGGAAGGCTTTCAGCCAGTGGCCTTCTTTTTCTGTCGTCGCTAAGCCTCGTACTCGTCCTGGTCAGGGCGTTTGTTATTTGATTGGCTTAAAGATAATACATTTTGTGAGA
Organism: Chloroflexota bacterium; assembly: GCA_030666985.1. GTDB lineage: Bacteria > Chloroflexota > Anaerolineae > Anaerolineales > UBA11858 > B10-G9. Next base: position 200 of record DAOUWT010000426.1, on the reverse strand, counting down.
TTTGGCAAGAGGGTTCCCGTGGATTTTTGGTGGGGACGGGGGGGAGGGGCGTGAGAGCAACCACCAGTCGTGGCAGCCACGCCCAAGCGGGGACAAACCCTGGGGCCTGGCACCACGCCGGAGCGAGGCTTGACCTCCCCACAGGCCGCGGGCTGCGCGATAGTGAAGGTGTACCCACCGAGCGCGTCACACCATCTCCG
>DAOUWT010000205.1 GCA_030666985.1 Chloroflexota bacterium | reverse complement strand
TCCAGAGTTTTTAGAAATATAGTCAATTGCGACCCGTGTTTCACGCAACACGCAACACTCTTCACGTTTCACGCAACACGCATCACTCATCACGTTTCACTCTTCATTCGCATCTCGGAGGCAACATCATGAATAAAAACAACTATTTTTGGGCCACGCTCCTCATCTTGGGAGGAGGTTTGCTGCTGTTGAGCAATTTAGGCATCCTCACCATAAACGTTTGGGGATTGCTTTGGCCCATGTTCCTGATTTTGGCCGGAGCCTGGTTCTTGTTGGGGGCACGCTTTGGATACCCATCCGCAGAAGTGGAAGAAGCCGCCATCCCCCTTGAGGGAGCCGCGCGGGCCCGAGTCCGCATCAACCACGGAGCGGGACGCCTGCACCTGGACGACAGCGCAGGGGCGGGGGAACTCGTCTCCGGCACCTTTGGGGGCGGGCTAGATTACCGCACCAAACAAGATGGCGATACCTTGGACGTCAAACTGAAACCTGCCCAACACCATACCTTTCCCTTTTTTGTAGTGGGACCAGGTTCCGGGCTAAATTGGACATTTGGCCTGAGCCGTGAAATCCCCCTGGAACTAGAATTCGAGACCGGGGCCGGGGAAACGCGCCTTGACCTGACTAATCTCCAGGTGACTGACTTCCATCTCCAAACCGGGGCCAGCTCCACCACGGTGGATATGCCGGCTGCGGCGGGGCACACACGCGCCCACATTGAGTCCGGCGCTGCCGCCGTGACGGTGCGCATCCCCCCAGGCGTGGCGGCCCGCATCCGCACCCAAAGCGGCCTCGCGGCGATCAACATCAACCAGGATCGCTTCCCCCGCCAGGGAAAGGTCTACCAATCCCCCGACTATGACACGGCCTCGAACAAGTTGGATTTGGAAATCGAGACCGGCGTTAGCTCAGTTAATGTTCGTTAATAGCCCAGTTTCCAGCCCCTAAACTCGCAATTCGCAAACTCGCCTACTTGCCCCTCAATGTCATTAAGTTAAGGAGTTCGGCCCAGACCTGACAGGTTTTAGAGATCACTTTTTAATAGAAATGCGCTCCTGCTCAAGCAGAATCTGGCTGAAAATGGCACTTTTGAAAACCTGTCAGGTCTAAACTTAACGACATTGACTTGCCCCTTGCCCCCTGCCCCTTGCACCCTTGCATAATGTGGAGGTAATTTTTTTATGTCTGAACTTCAGGAATCTAAGAACTCATCTTCTCGCCGCTCGCGTTCTGTTTTTTGGCCATTGCTGCTAATTGGAGTTGGCGTGCTGTTGCTGATGTCGAACCTGGGGTACATTTCCTGGTCATCCTGGAATGTCTTATGGCGACTCTGGCCGTTGGCGCTGGTGGCTATTGGCATTGATATTATGTTTGGCCGTTCAAAGTTTGGCGCTCTTTTCAGTGGGGTTTTGATTTTGGCACTAATAGCCGGGGCCGTGGCACTGGCTATTTTTGCTCCGAACATTCCCTTTTTAGATAAACTTACCCAACCGGGCAAATGGCATACCGAGTACATCAAGCATCCTTTGGGAGAAGTAGAAAGTGCCACAGTGACTATCGACTGGACTAGCGCTCCCGGCTCTCTCAGTGCCCTAGTCGACTCACCTTATCTGATTTCAGGAGACATTACTTACCAGGGCAATTTAACCTTTAATGTAAATGAACGCAGGGGAGAAGCAGACGTGACCGTAGACAGCCACTACTCCGGCCCCTGGTTTTCACCCGATTTCGCTGGCACTCCAGACGCTAAGTGGGACATTGGCCTGACCCCCAACGTGCCGCTAGCCCTCAACCTGGATACCGGTTCGGGAAGCTGTGACCTCGACCTCAGCGGCTTGCGCGTCAGCGACCTTTACCTGGATAGCGGGTCTGGCTCTATTACACTTGCCTTGCCCTCTGGCAGCACTTTTAATGCCCTCATTGACAGCGGATCGGGGAGCGTGAAAATCCTCATCCCCGACGACGTAGGCGTGCGGGTGGAGCTTGACTCGGGGAGTGGTTCTTTCCGCCCCGGGGGGCGATTCATCCTCGTGGAAGGGGAACGCGACGATGATGGCGTCTGGGAAACGGAGAACTTTTCCACGGCAGAATACACCATCACCTTGGAGATCGATCAAGGATCGGGTTCTATCACTTTGGATTAAGTTTGGGAAATTGGGAGACTGGTAGACTGGTGCTGACCAATATACCAATCCCTAATTTACCAATCTCCCAACGTATACGGAGGTTCTATGAAAGAAGATTCCCAAAAATTTGAACTACAAACAAAATCCGGTGAGAGTGTGACCGTGGGAGATGTCTCCGTGACGCCGCGGTCCCAAGCCCTCACCATTCGCTGGCCCCAAGGCGGCTGGGTGTGGAACAGACCCCACAGTCTCATTGTCCAGCGCGGGGAGGAGACTGAACACATCCCCGTTTTAGACATAACGCGCATACTACAAGTGGGGCTATACGCCCTCAGCGCATTGTTCGTGATACTTAGTTTTGTGTTTATGATACGAAAAGTATCATCTCAAAAATAGGGGCAAGACCTCCGAGGTTAGGCCGTTCCATCCTGGAACTAACGTTGCACTACAAAAACCTCGGAGGTCTCGGTCCCGTCCCAAAATACTGCTCAAAAGGAGAAAATGACATGAGTGAAAAAATCAAGGAATTTACAACAGCAACAGTTACCAACGAGAAAACAATTGAGCTTATCGAAAAGCTCTTCACCGTAACCCAGCCTGAAACCATCTATGGAAAGCCCGTTGAGGTTGGCGACCGGGTGGTCTTCACTGCCTCTGAGGTAAGCGTCGGGATGGGAGTAGGCTTTGGATTTGGAGGTGTATTCGAAGCTGAAGATGATTCGGAAGATGGGCCAGACAATGCCGAGATGGGTGGCGGAGGCGGCGGGGGAGGCGGGTCCCAGGGGCGGCCTGTTGCCGTTATCAGCGTCAGCCCGGACGGCGTGGACGTTGAACCCGTCGTGGACGCCACCAAGATAGCTCTGGCATTCTTTACCATGCTTGGCAGCATATTTTTCATGGGAGCCAAGATGAAGAAGGAGAGTAAAAAGTAAAGAGTAATGCGTGATGCGTGATGAGTGAAACGTGAAAATTCTTTACTCATCACTCGTTACTCATTACTCAACTCATCACTCGTCACACAAGGAGAAATACCATGACCGAGAACACAGAAGAACCCAATTGCGCGAATTGTCCTTTGCGGGCAAAAGCAGAAGCAAAACCCAAGTCATTTTTGGGGTGGTTCTGGCATTGGCACATCAAGTGGTGTCCGGGCTGGAAGGCGTATCAGGAATCACTCGAACAAAGTGAAACGTAAAACGTGATACGTGAAACGTGACCAAGTAATTCACGCAACACGCCTCACGCCTCACTCATCACTTCCCACTCCTCATAAAAGGAACGAATCATGATTCTTCTCAATCCCAAAAAACTCAGCCGCTATTACCCAGATGAGCGCTCACAGGCCATCATTTGCAAAACCAGAGATTTTTTTGAGAACAAGGGTCTCACCAAGATCAAAGAAGACGATCACGCCCGGGCCTGGTATGGTGATTTTTTGGAATTCGTGAAGGAAGAGAAAATTTTCGCCACCCTGCTTACGCCCTCGAAATACGGAGCAGACGAGGATTACCGCTGGGATACATGGCGGAATTGCGAGTTCAACGAGATCCTCGCTTTCTACGGTCTGGCGTATTGGTATACCTGGCAGGTGAGTATCCTAGGACTTGGCCCTATCTGGATGAGTGAAAACGAGACTCTAAAAAAAAGAGCGGCCCAATTTTTGCAAGAGGGGGAAGTGTTTGCCTTTGGCCTCTCGGAGCGGAAACACGGAGCAGACATCTACTCCACCGAGATGACACTAACCCCCCAGCCCGACGGAACCTACCGCGCTAACGGGGAGAAATACTACATCGGCAACGCCAACGTAGCCCCCATGGTCTCCACTTTTGGGAAGATGGCCGGCAGCGGCGATTATGTTTTCTTTACCGCTGACTATCGCCACCAAGATTATGAACTTGTCAAAAACGTCACCGCCAGCCAAAATTACGTTGGGCAATATCTTTTAGAAGACTATCCCATCACCGGGGGTGAGATTCTCTCTCAGGGCTGGGACGCCTGGAATGCGGCCCTCAACACCATCAACGTGGGGAAATATAACCTGGGATGGGCATCAATTGGCATCTGCACCCACGCCTTTTACGAAGCCATCAATCATGCCGCCAACCGCCGCCTCTACGACATGTACGTGACCGATTTCCCGCACGTTAAGCGCATGTTCACCGATGCCTATGCCCGCCTGGTGGCTATGAAGTTATTTGCGCTCCGGGCTGCCGATTATATGCGGGCGGCCTCGCCTGACGACCGGCGTTATCTGCTCTATAACCCCATGGTGAAAATGAAAGTCACCCTCCAGGGGGAGAGTGTCATCAACCTTCTCTGGGACGTGATCGCCGCCAAGGGATTCGAGCGCGACACCTATTTCGAGATGGCGGCCCGGGACATCCGCGCCCTGCCAAAACTTGAGGGGACGGTTCATGTCAACATCGCCCTGATCGTCAAATTCATGCCCAATTACTTCTTCAATCCCAGGGAATACGCCGCGCTCCCCCGGCAGGATGCGGCCCAGAACGACGATTTCCTCTTCAACCAAGGGCCGGCCCGGGGCTTGGGCGGTATCCAATTCCATGACTACGGCATTGCCTTTGATAGCCGCGATCTTCCCAATGTCAATATATTTAAAGAGCAAGTCGCTGTTTTCAAAGAATTCTTGGCTATGGCTACGCCCAACGAGGCCCAGCGTAAGAACACTGACTTCTTGCTGACGCTGGGGGAATTGTTCGCCCTGGTTGTGTACAGCCAGCTTATCCTCGAGAACGCTCAGATTTATGAAATAGAGGATGCCCTGATCGATCAAATCTTTGATTTTGTTGTGAGGGATTTCTCCGAGTACGCCCTCCAACTTCACAACAAACCCAGCAGCACATCCCAGCAGATGGACTACTGCACCCGCATGATCTGCAAACCCGCCGTTGATGAAGCGCGTTTCCAGCAGATATGGCAAGGGCACGTGCTTGTGCT